>NZ_JAKTHX010000017.1:0-2220 GCF_027854635.1 Acinetobacter sp. AOR43_HL | reverse complement strand
TGGTAGTAGTGTGACGACGATTGTGACCTCTTCAAGTGTTTCAGCTAATTCGGATTTATCCAATGTAACTGCAAATGACATTGTTTCTATTAATGGTAATACTACGCTCACTTTGGCACAAAAACAGGTCTTTTTGGATTATGTTCAAGGGTGGAGTAAATCTAATATTTCTTCAGGTATCGCCAGTAGTGCGGTTGGGGTCATCAATAATGCAACAGGTGTAGGCAGTAGTGCCGTTGGTTTTAACAATACAGCAAGCGCAACGAATAGCAGTGTCTTTGGTAGTTATAGCAAAGCCACGCATACAGGCGCAACGGCTTTAGGTAACGACTCTGAAACTGACCGAGACAACAGTATTTCGGTTGGTAAAGCAGGTGCAGAAAAACAAATTACCAATGTTAAGGCAGGTACAGCCGATACTGATGCAATCAATAAAAAACAACTAGACAGCGAAGTTTTAACCTTAAATACAAGGATTGATAATTTACCTACAGGCGGAAGTACGCCAATCGCCAGCGACAATTATGCTCATACTTCAACCGCCACGGCTTTAGGTTCAGCGAGAGGTACTGCACATATCAGTACTAACAATGGTACAACCTTGACCAGTGTGGCAGGGATCACCGTAACTTCAACCAGTCTGAATATGGATGATATTGATTCATTTACAGTGGGTGGGGTAACGACCACCAAAGCAGACCAACCAGCTAAAGTAGCAGCGTTTATCAATGCAGCCAAGAAAGGCGGAAATATTACGGTTGGGATAAATAGTAGTGCAATGGGAATGGCAAATATTGCATCGGGTTTTAATAGCAGTGCAGTGGGTTCTAATAATACTGTATCGGGTGCTGTTAGCAGTGCAGTGGGTTATGGTAATGCTGCATCAGGTTTTTTTAGTAATGCTATCGGCGTACAAAATTCAGCCAGTAAAACATTTAGCAATGCCATAGGTTCGCATAACCAAGCCACAGGTACGCTTTCAAATGCTATCGGTTCAGGGATAAACAACGCTTTGATTGTCCCAGGTGTAGGCGGTGTCATTACCTCAATTGATGGCATTCCGATTACCACCACAGCAACATCGGTTGCAGCTTTAAATACGGGCAATATTACAGCCATTGATGGCAATACCAATCCAACTTCTGACGAAAAGCAGGCATTTATTGATGCGGTACAAAAAGGTCAAAATATAGCTTCAGGTGTGGCTGCCAGCGCAGTCGGTGTAAGTAATAATGCCAGTGGTGCAGGCAGTAATGCGGTAGGTTTGGGCAATACCGCATCGGGTAATAGGAGCAGTGCATTGGGTTCTAAGAATACTGCATTGGGTTATCTTAGCAGTGCAGTGGGTTATAATAATACTGCATCAGGTTCTGTTAGCAGTGCATTGGGTCATGTGAATAATGCATCGGGTGTTTATAGCACTGCGGTGGGTTCTAATAATCTTGCATTGGGTTATGTTAGCAGTGCATTTGGTTATAGGAATACTGCATCGGGTGCTATGAGCAGTGCATTGGGTTATACTAATGCTGCATCGGGTGATCATAGCACTGCGGTGGGTTCAAGGAATGTAGCAAGTGCCATTGCGAGTAGTGCATTAGGACACAGAAATCAGGCAACAGGGTTTGGAAGTATAGCAGTCGGGAATGGCTTTGGTGCGCCGAGTGAGGCTTCTATAAATGGTAACACGATTACTTATGGTAGTGGTAGTAGTGTGACGACGATTGTGACCTCTTCAAGTGTTTCAGCTAATTCGGATTTATCCAATGTAACTGCAAATGACATTGTTTCTATTAATGGTAATACTACGCTCACTTTGGCACAAAAACAGGTCTTTTTGGATTATGTTCAAGGGTGGAGTAAATCTAATATTTCTTCAGGTATCGCCAGTAGTGCGGTTGGGGTCATCAATAATGCAACAGGTGTAGGCAGTAGTGCCGTTGGTTTTAACAATACAGCAAGCGCAACGAATAGCAGTGTCTTTGGTAGTTATAGCAAAGCCACGCATACAGGCGCAACGGCTTTAGGTAACGACTCTGAAACTGACCGAGACAACAGTATTTCGGTTGGTAAAGCAGGTGCAGAAAAACAAATTACCAATGTTAAGGCAGGTACAGCCGATACTGATGCAATCAATAAAAAACAACTAGACAGCGAAGTTTTAACCTTAAATACAAGGATTGATAATTTACCTACAGGCGGAAGTACGCCAATCGCCAGCGA
>NZ_JAKTHX010000016.1:0-72756 GCF_027854635.1 Acinetobacter sp. AOR43_HL | reverse complement strand
ATTTTATCTGCAAACAATTTAACAACGGGTGATGCTGACTTAATGAAACCATTTGCATCCACAGTTGTATTTTTTGATGACAAGATTTTACGCCACGGCTGAAACGTATTTACATTCCAGTTTACAGACCTGACATAAAAATCGGAGTTATGCGTTATGCTTAATTGCGCACAAGCATCAGTTGAGTCGTTAAGATCTAAATTAATAATTGCCTGAGAACTATTGTCAGGATAGTCTCCAGCACTTGAAACATTATCACCATTATTTTGCCAATAAAAGGCATTACCATTTCCCCTCAATGTTGATAATTTTTGACTACCTAATCGAATTGACTTTCCAACTCCAAAAGCGCCAACCTCCATCACATTGCCTGTAGCTGTACCAACCAATCGACTAGCAGCATGAGTATTATTAGTAAAGTTTTCATTAATTTTTGCGCCAGTAGAGCGGAATGTATCCCCACCTGCGCCAGTCGGTGCCGTACCTAGATTTACTGTTTGAATCGTCATTTTCTTACTCGCATAAAAAAGCCCCTAAAAAGGGGCTTTAAAGGGGTTTAAATTAAGGGTAAAAAACTTGGGTGAATGTCGTTGAGATTTGCCAAACATCACCACCCAAACAGCGTGGTTGATATTCACCTGTTTTAACTCGAACCTCACCATCTAAAGGCGAATCCCAAAGAAACGAGTCAGCACCTTTATGCTGGTCAAAGAATGCTTTGATTTGCATAATTTCGGCTTTATAAGCCGTTCTTTGATAAGTCCATTCACCAGATCGGTTATTAATACCAATCGAAGTGTTCTGTTCATAACCATCGCCAAATTTGCTTGATAACGTATTAAAGCGCTGTGAACCTGAATTACCCTCTAAATCTTGGCACCAAGTGAATTTACGATTACTCATCTTTTTTTGACCACTCAACTTTCATACTTACCGGACTATCTTTAAAACGTTTTTTGCAACTTTCTAGATCCTTCGTATCTTGATCTGGAGCCAATAAACCTGCCCGCCTACTTTCACGAACTGCCCATTCTTTTACATGTTTGTTTAGTAGCTCTGCAGCTTTAGAACTCTTAGATTGTTTTTTAAAAATGAGGGTGAATGACAATCCAAAGACGAAACCCGTTGCATATTCAATTAGATTAAAATCAATTAAATTTGCACTTATGTAGAAAACTACAGCAATCAATAAAGCAAGCAGAAAAGTCATAATGTACTTTTTCACTTTTGTACTCCCATTAAAAAACCCACTCAAGAGAGTGGGTTTATTTGGTTTTAAGTGGTTAAACTTGGGTAATTAACGTCTCACAAGATTAAACAAGACACCGCCTTGACGGCTTTCTCGTCTAGCCCAAGCATCCATTGCATTATTCAGAGATTCAGCAATTTGCTTTTGCCCTTGTGTATTGACGTTTGCGGACCCATCAGCAAACGTAATCTGTTGGCTGATTTGCACATTGCCCTCACTAGACCCGTTTTGACGATTATTTAAATAATTCGTCAAATCTTTGTTCTGTTGAGGGTTTAATACACGTTCACCACCATCTAAAAGCCATGTACCTTCACGCGGGATATTATCTATACCGTTGTGGGCCATACCTTGGATTGTTTGAGCTGCCATGATGCCAACTGAAGCGTAACCTGTTGCCCTAACAACTCCAGCCAAAACACTCCCATAAGCGCCACCTTGCGCCAGTGCCTTAGTAGCACCTTCCTCCGTATTAACAATTGCTTGAGCTATTGAAGCAGCCTTAGAGGCAAAGAACATAGTTTTGTAAAGTGCATTTGACTTCCCAACACTTTGCTCTAATAGTGCGGTCATGTCTGAAAAGACCTGCCCAGTCATTCCAGCAATTTGCGAATAAACTTGCATCTTGGTTTCAAAATTCTGTTGATCCAAATCACGCTCTTTTTGTGCGTAATCTGCATCAAGTGCGGCTTTCGATTGCAAATACTGCTCATGTGCATCTAAAAGCATAGAATTGCGAAGATTCTCATCTGATATTGCACTTATTCCAGCAACTTCATCGTTGTAGGATGTTTTGAGCCCTCCGAAATCCGAAGAATATTGATTTTGCAAATTAAACTTTGAAAACTCTTCAGGATTAAGTCTATTAAATAGAGATTGAGCAGAGTTCTGACCAACTTGAAAGACGCTGTCAGAAGCTTGGTTTAAAGTTTCAAAAATTGCATAATCCTTAGATTTTGCCATCTCTTCGCGAACACGTTTACTTAAACTATAAGTTTGAAGTATTTCTTCACGTTCACGTTGGTAGCGCTTCACTACAATTTCAGTCTGATTAAGATAACCCTCAAACGCCGACTGAATTTGTGCATCTTCTTCGCGTTTTACAGCTGCAATTTCAGCTTGTTTTTGACGCTCAAGAGCAGCTTTAATCTCTAAAGCTTTTTTCGATTTCCCGTACTCATACTCGGCATTAGAGTCGATTAACTCTTTTTGTCGATCAAAGTTTTGTTCAATCTGCTTGATTCGATCAGTTTCAAAAGCAAAGTACTGGTTGTACTCCTCCTTTTTATCGGACTCAAGTTTTGCAATTTGAGCGGCATATAAAGCATTCTCTTGAGCCAATTTTTCCTTTAACTGTGGTGTTCCAGCATAGGCGAAGGTAATCTTTTCAATATTATCTTGATGCTCTTTTGCAAGTCGTTGAGCTTCGGTGTAATACCGAGCATCGACATCTTTTTTAGCATCATCAATGGCTTTTTGAGATTCAGCAGCCTTATTAATTAATTCAAGTTGATCTGCCTGTGTGGGCATTAAAATTGAATTGTCTACAGTAGATTTTCCAGATACTCCGGCGAACCACTTCTGGAAACCCGGTGCGTAACCAGCAACCTCTTTACGCTTGCTATCTGATAGACCACCTTTTAAATAGGTCCTTAAGCCACCTGCACCTGCATTGTAGGCCATGAGTGCTTTATCCATGGCTCCAAAATCAGCCAAATGTTTAGATAAGTCTTTAGCCGCTGCTGTTGCAACTTCTTCAATCGAACTTTTGGCATTAAGACCATACTGTTTTCTAAACACGCTAGTAGTTTGAAAAAGACCTGTTGCCCCAGTATGACTTTTTGCTCCAGCATTCGCCCCAGACTCTTGAAGAATCAAGGCTGCTAATGTTCCAGCAGGCAAACCATACAAACTTTCAATCTGAGCAAAATTATTTGCCTTAGCAATACCTTGTGCACGAGCAATTGCCTCTAACTCAGCTTTCCCAAAAGTATAGTTTTTGCGATTAAAGCTATTAAGTGCTGCATCAGCAACCGCTTTTGGCAATTTAATTTTATATGCATTTTCTTCATTGGTATTAGCTTGAGCATCAGCAAAAAATTCAGCCTTCTCTCTAGTCCAACCGCCTACACGCATATTTTCCTGAATATACTTCTCACGCAAAGCATCCTTGTTGGCCTGATTAATATATTCTCGCTGTTTTTGTGTTAAAGACATCCAAGCTTTTGCAGATTCATTGACAGCTTTTGCTTGGTCTTGCTGTGCCTTTGTTGCATCATTGGTTGCATCTTTAACTAATTTTTGGATCTCTTTTTGACGATCTATAGAGTTATTTGCAGCATTAATTTTTGTATCTAATTCTGCAATAAATGCAAGGGTACTATCACTAACCAAGCCTTGTTTTTGAAGTTCCGCAAAAGCTTTTTTTGCCTTATCACCACCCTCTTTTAAGCTATTAAGATACAACTGAATTCCTTTAAGTTGTTTGGTATCACCTTGAACTTTCAAGTCATTCTCAAATTGTTCTAAAGCCGTAAAAAGACTTTTTAGCTCCTTAGTCTGTTTTTCAATTTCTTCACTTGCCTCAATGCTTTTAATGGCTAGCTGTGAAGCGGTTAGTTTTTTGTACTTGTCTCTAAGCTCATCAACCACCAAGCCTTGATCTTCTAAAGCTCCTGTAGCATCTTGAGTCTGTTTGGTCATCAGATAGTAGGCGCCACCAGCAACGGCCAACTGTGTTAGAAGCATGCCTATGCCGGCTGGACCACCAAGTAAAGCCATAACACTAGCAGTAGCTCCAGCATTCCTAGCAAAACTTGCCAAGCCAACACCAGCGCGGACAGCAAAAATAGCAGTTTGCCCAAGTTGATATGTAGCGACAACCAAAGCAGGAACAAATCTAGTTGCAATGCCAGCAGATACGGCAATAGTTACCGCTTTAATATCATCCCAATTCTCTATAACCGTTTCGATAGCAGGAACAACACTATTTACAAGTCTTGCCTCGACTCCCTGCCATTGCAGATCCATTAACTGGAGGTTTTGTTTTGCTTCTGCTAAGCTCTTAACTAAATCATCAGACATGATAGCGCCAGCCTTTTCAGCGGCATCACCCCACTTCTTAAAACCTTGACCATTTTTTTCAAGCAATGGAATTAACAAAGAAGAATCAGAAATGATTGCTTCCATATAAAACTTCATGTCATTTGTTGACGCGCCAGCTTTCTCTAAAGAATTATAAAATAGCTGTAACGCTTGAGGTCCTGATAATTTCTGAAACTGTTGAATAGTTACCCCAACTTTAGGGGCAATATTGGTGAAAAAGTCAGCTAAAGGCCCACCACCTGTTTGCTGAAAATCGCCTATACGATCCTGCATGTCTTTCATTTTATCTGCAAAAGATTCCAATGAAATTCCAGCAGTTTCTGCCCCTTTGGCGTAATACTGAAATTCACGCACTGAAGCATTCGCAAGTTTTGAAAACTTTTGAATATCATTTCCAGTCTGAATAACTTGATCACTAAAATTAACAAGCTGAGCCACTGAAAGACCAGCCACTGCTCCACTCAATGCACTTACAGCAATAGCAGCAATATTTAAAGAATTAGCAATCCCTTGACTCGATGTTCGCGCCTGCCGTTCAGCTCTACTTAGTGGCTCTGAAAAACTAGCCGTCTGAACCACTAGATCCAGTGTTAATCTGCCAAGTGAAGTTGTGGCCATTACTTTTCTCCGGGCAATAAAAAACCCCACTAATTAGCGGGGTTTTTAAAAATTAATGTTTACTGCTATTTGCAGTCAGAATTCCAAACTTGATTGAAGGCTGCTATAGATGTTGGGTCAGAGTTATAATCATTTTCAAAGTATATTTTTTCTTTTGTGATTATGTAGCGCTGAAAGCCAGTATAGGCGCCAAAACTATTTTTAGCATTTACCTCACCGCATAGCTCCCATTGATTACGAAACTTAGCTGTATCGCCATCTTTTAATTTATCTTTAACTAATTTCTGGACTTGCAAATCAAGTTTTTGCCTCTCATCCTTAAGTTTTTCTTCTTCTGTTTTTCCACATCCAAGTAACAAACAGCCCAGAATGACAATAATTAAAAACTTATTCATTTACACACCGTTTTTCAATTTTCTTCAATTTAACAAAACGGTATGTAAATGTCACATGCCCCACTTTATGGCAGGGCTAGTTACTATGGAACCTTTCTAGATATTCCTCTAATGACAATGAATTGTCATCGTCTGGTGGCGTTTCATGAGGCATAAATATATAAGGGTCTACTTTTGTTCCCTCTTTAACTTTGAAGCCTGTGTAATGTGCCATCCAGCTTCCAAAGCTTTGCTCTAAACGGCGACCGAAGAAAAGAGAGCCATATTTTTGACGATAGGCTCTCCATTCCATCAACTCTTTATGACTAATGTTTAATTCGGCTTCTGCTAAAGTGCTTCCACCGATTCCATTGAGGACGAGTTCAATGAGGAGTTCTCTGTCTGCAAGCTCTTCTTCCGAGACTTTCCCAAAAAATTATTAACTTCATCAGCAGCAGCATACATAGCATTTATTAAACTAGGCTCTGCTTTATAGATGTCATTAACACTTGAGAAAAAAGGTGTTCCCTTTTGATCTGAGCAAATTGAACCAAGTAATTGAGCAGCTTGCATGTGAGTTGAGTCGATTTTCTTAACCTTTGAATCCTCAAGATTCTCATAATTAAGATCCCATTCAATTGCCTTGGATGCCTCTCGACTTTCCTTGAAGTTCATTTTTTTGACAAAAATATCAGCTTCAAGCTCAACAATATCACCAAGTTCTAATGAATTGTTTTTCGTCAATTTTTTAAGTGACCCAATATTGCTTTCAGTCACTTCAACATTCCACTTGACGGCTTTTTTAACTGGAACGTTTAGAGTAGTTACACTCTGCTTTAAGTCTGTAATGCTGATCTTAGCCATTATGGAGCCACCGTGCGTTTAGTTGGAGTTACGCCAGAAGTACGAATCAATGTGAATGAATAACCAACTACAGAATCGACTTCAAATGCATTAGGTGCAGTAGGATTAATATAACCCTTGAATGACCACCACATACGATCCTCTGGCAAATCAATACCGGTAGTAGCATCATAAGTTGGAGCGGTGGAAGCATGACCCGAACCAACATGCCACTCTAAAATCTCTCCGGATTCGGCAATTTCAATTAATTTGTCATGACTGGTGTTCGTATCATCGTAATCGATTTCTACTGCACCTTCACCAGGATCACGCATACCGCGAACATACTGTTTTGATTCTGCATCAAGACAAGTTACATCAATTTTTTGAAATGAATCTTGCCCCAAGTCAATCCGTTTAGAGCAAACAAAACGAACCACTTGACCATTTAACACAGTAAATAACTGTGTTTTTTGAGTTTTAACATTAGCCATTAAGAGCGCTCCTTAATTTTAGGCATAAAAAAGCACCCGAAATGGGTGCTAAGTGAAAATATGGTTTAAGTTTTATTAGCGGTTTACGATCCAGCTAACATCAAAAGAATAGTGGGGCATTCCTGTTACGGGGTCCTTATCTGCCTCGCCATAACGAACCACATAACAATCAAGTTCAATTGCGAAGCGAATTGCTTTTGCAACCTGCTCAACAACCTCCTCATCAGTTGCATATACATCAATTTGAATAATTGCATTATCTGAAACAGGACGTGAATCAAGGTTGCTATTTGAATCACCAGAAATTGTTTGCCAAGTAACATACGGTGTTTCTGGCTCATCTGGAGCTAATCCAAACTTCCAGACACGTAAAATATTATCGTTTTCAAGTAGAGCCTTAACCGCTGGATCTGCTCTGGCTAATTTAAAAATTGGAACATCAATCATTAAGCTGTACCTAAAACCACGCTGAGTTCAAAATTAAACACCTGAACAAATTTATCGGTAACTTGTTCAATGTTTTCGTATAAAGCAGGGCGTAAAAATGGAGTAGCAGGTTGTTTACTTGTGCCTAACTCAAGGAATCGCCAGTAAAAGACTCGACCGTCCGCTTGGTAAGTTTGACCAACACGCCCAGCACGTCTATTTTGAGCATTGTTTGTATATGGGATACGTGCACCACCACGCACCCCCACGCGCATAACCAAAGTGTTTTTATTTCTACTCCGGCCATTTTGAACCACAATTTCTTTCCAGATTTTTTCTGGAGTGGTTGGATCATCTAGGCGTTTAACTTTTTGACGAGCTGCATCTCTTGCAATGTTCATTGCCTGCCGCATCGCTTTACGGGCAATACGTTTTACAGTCTTGTCATTACCAATTGCCCGCATTCGTCTTAATGCAGGCTCCAAGCCATGTATTTGAGTAGCCATAAATCACCCATTCCATGCTTTTTCGCCTGTAGATAAGTTGATGGTTAAATACTCACGGCGTGAGTCTGGATCTCGCATAGGGTTACCATCAATTCTGTAATAGTAACCACCAAATAATACCCGCATAGTGCTGTTAATTTGTTTTGTAGCGCTGCTATATCGCACTTTTGCACGGGCTTGTATCGAGCTATTGGCTGCTTTGGCTGCAATAACATCTCGAGTTGAAAGATCAGTAACTTCTGCCCAAACTGTTATGAAATTTAACCATGTGATAATCAATTTACCTGTGTTTGGGTCTTGAGTTTGTATGGGCTTTTGAATGGTGATGCGGTGACGTAAGTCGCTTGCTTTCTGTCCCATAAATACCTCAAATAGCAGTAGGATTTCGAAATTTATAGAGCAAGGCTCTAACAGGTGGAGGTAAATAATTGCCATCGACCAGCATTTCGCTTTCAAGATTTCGATTGCTATCGTAATAACCGCACAGAAGAAGAACCGCTACTTTAAATTGATTTGGATAATTGCCATCTGCAAATTCATCGGTCACATAATCTAAGACGGCTTGTTCTGCTGCTTCTCTATATGCTTCTAGCTCTAAATCATTGTCGTTTGAGTCATACCGCAAGTGAGCCTTGACAGTGGCCAAATCTGTAATTGACATTATTTAGCTCCCTTCACGCACAACTTAAAGTTTTTATGATCAAATTCGCCAGTATGATCCTTTTCACAGTGCCACAGACTTCCTTTATGGGTCACAAATTGGCCCATTTGATATTTTTCATTAACAGAAAAAACGCCTTGATAAAGTGACTCAAAAGATTTCTGAGCATCATTTGTTTTTTGAGATGACGATTCAGATTTTCCAAATGGATCGTCTTTAGAATCCCGCTTTGAAAGTGCCTCAAGTGAGAAGTTTTGTTGTTGCATATAAATTGCATCACCACCAAGAACAGGAAGCATTCCAATTTTTGCTCGGCCTTCATTTGGCGTTAAAATACAGCCTTTGACATCTTCGCGAATCATGTTGTGGAATCTTTCCGAGTCCATACGTATTAAAGTGTCAATATCAAGAAAGCTTTCTACCTTAAATGACTCTAGGTTTAATCCTTCATCAATCAAGTTTTCACGAGATTCGATAAATGCTTGCAAGCAATCAGAATAATAAATACCGTTTGCCTTTTCTGGGTCATCTGGAACAGTTCCAATGCCTATCTTGAAGGGAGGGACATTAAATACACTACAAACAACACGACCTGACATTTCTAAAAGCTCAAGCATTTGGGAATCTGCAGCACTCATACCTAAAACTGTATAAGTCATTCCATCACCAATCACAGCAGTTTTGCCATAATTAGACCCAGAATAGTTTTGATTCCATCTCGCTTGAATTTCTTCTGCCTTTTCTTTTGCGATTGGACCGGGAGCAACCAGAATTCCACCCGGTCTACTACCATTTCCAAAGAAGTTTGCAGCATTATTCAGGATTTTCACCCCCATTTTTGCAACTACACCACACGCCATAATTGGTGATAGCCCTACTAATGGATGATAAAAAGTATTAATCCGATCATGAATAATTTCAGAAGCTGGTAGAATTTCAGATTCTGCCTGAGTCAAACAATCCTTACTTAATTGGTAAAAGACATTCCCATTTTTATCAATTAGCGGTGTTACCAAATCGGGGTTTAAAACCACCATTCGATAAACCTCACCAAAGGCATCGCGTAATTTCCAAACGTAGGTATTGCCGCGCAATAATAGACTTGATGTCCATTGTTCTTGAAACTGTTGCCATGTCTGATAGTTATTTGGCTTTTTTAACACCCGAAGCTTTTCTGGGATGTCAACATGTACCAGAACACCATCAACTTTAGTTTTGAGTACAATAGGAAGTTTGCCGATGTCTTTAGAAATAAGGCTCACACAAGAAAATACAGCATCGGACGCTGTCAGCTCAGTGCGTGTTAATTCATCATTTTTCTGCCATGCGCCAGAATATGGCTCTTGAACGGTTAAACTATTCCAAACATTTTGCCCAGAAGTATGGACACTTTGGAGGCTTTTTTTACCTTTAAACCAGTCTCTAATGCCCATAATTACCACCTTATTCGATTGGTTTTACTTCTTTTTTAGGTTTAGCGGCTGCCTTTTTTTGCTCTTCATAAGGCTTTGCAACACCTATTTTAATTAGGACATTTGCTGCCAAGTCTGGTACATCCTTTATGTCACCAACATTGGCATCATGCATTTGCTTTAAATATTCAATTTTCATGAGACTGTTCCTATAGCTAAACAATTGTGATGTTTAGATATAAAAACAGCCCAATTAAGGGCTGTTTTTTCTAATCAATAGATTCAATCAATTAAGTGTATTGAATGAAGCTTGCAGCAATCGGACGGCGTTTAGCCCAAGAAACAAAACGTTCAGCACGAATCGCAAATTTGTTTTCTTGCCATAAGTTATGAACAGTTGTTCCATCAACTAAGGTTGCTTGATCAGAGTAAGCAATTTCAACTTGTCCACCATCTGCCATCAGAATTTCAGATGTTTTAACAAGAATAATCACATCACCCACAGTTTCAGATTCAATAACTGGGATGCCGCCTAAGGTCTTCTGATTAAGTCCTGCTTCCATGCCTTTAAAGTAGGTATTGCCTAAAGCATCGCGCATATCTGCAAGCTCTGCAGCCTTAACTTCACTCATAAGGTAGTAAGCACCAGCAAGAGAAAGGTTGTTAGATAGGAACTGAGCACGTAAAGCGCGCAAGTCATTAGCAACTGCTTCAGGTGTATTACCTGTTGAAGTAATTGGCGTAACGCCATTTAAAAGACCTGCTGGCTTTTTGGTGGTTCCTGCACTAGCGCTAAGGAATTCAGCATCAGTGAATTGAGCAGATGAAGCAACCAAGTCATCACGAATTAATACATCAACTGCTGGATCGCTACCCTCTAAAAGCTCAAGGGTGTAAACCACAATTGCAGCTACTTTATGCTTGCCGACTTTGACATCTGCGTAAGTTGGATTAGTTAAAGGCTTGGCCTCGCCCTCACCAACCCAAGCCGTCATAGAACCTGTCGCCTGCGCGGGAATTTCAACATTAAATGGAACTTTTCGGAATTGCAGCTTATCAAGCACTGTATTAGCGCGAAGCAATTCAATGTATTCACCTACTAAGCGGTTTGTATGCACCAATGGTGAAGCAAAACCAGCATCAGTCGTTGTACCTAGAGTGGCCTTTTCAATTAAAGCAATTACCTCTGGCGGCTCACCTAAGCTTTTAGCAACATCAACTGCTGATTTATAATTGCCCTTCTTCGCTTCAATTGAGGCAATCATTCGACACTTTACAAATTTTGCAAAACCAACACCTTTTTCAAGATTGGATTCAACCTCAACACGTGGTGCTGGATTACCACCACCAGCGGTATTAGCAGCCTCTTCTGGACTGCCACCTGCTACAGGTGTTCCATTTTCCCCAGCTTCTTCGGCCTGCTTGATCATTTCTTTTACACGATCAATATTTTTTTGAATTGTGGCAATTTCTTCATCAATAGCAGTAATTTGCCCTTCTTCTTCTTCGTTGGGTGTGCGCTGATCATCTAATGCCTTAGTGATAACACCCTGCTTTTCTGCTTGTTTTTTTGCCAACGCATCAAGCAATTGTTTTAAATATTTATTCATAGAGATACTCCACCCTTAGTTGGGCTACCAAGTTTTACGATTACGTGTTTTTGCTCAGATGAAACGCCATCTGCTGCGGGTTTCTGAGGTTTATTGCCCAACGCGGCTTTGTATTCCTCGAAAGCTTTTGAATAATCTGTTGAACTGTCGCGATTGCATGGAATGGTCACCAGTGAGAGTTCGTACCACTCCCATTCGTTAAACTGGATGCCACCACCTTCAATAAATTGGGCCTGTTCCCAATCGGCTAAAAACCCAACTGAAAGCCCTTTAACTAATCCATACTTGAGGCTTTGATAGGCTTCATCGACACGGGCTTTTAAGTTCCCTTCTTCTATGATTTCTGGGATATGAATCTCTACTTCGATTCCCTTATCAGTCACCTTTGCATCAATGACCTGTCCAATCGGAGCACTGTGCTCATGATGGAAAAGAAGTGGCATTGGAAGCTCGAACCTAGCCCCACTTGGGACCATGATGTCTTTTGCGCGGTCTGCATTTGGTGTGCTTGCAATCCCTTTAAAAGTTCGCTTTTCCTCGTTCGTGCTCTTAATTTCAAAAGAGCCAAATGATTTCTGTAGAGCAGGCATTAAGCTCTCCTTTAAAAAGAAAAAGCCCGCTATTTGCGGGCTTTAAGTTAAAAATTATTTAGAAAAAATAGACGTTGTATTCTTTATTTGTTGGCTCAGGGTTCATGGTCATTAGAGCCACGGCATTAAATGTTGCAATCAAAGGGTCAATTTTCCCCACCCCTGATTCTTGCTTAGTGATTCGCATCCCATTACCAACCATTACGACACGCGCATTTCCCGCTGCCCAAGTCATGAGTTGCTGACCTGCATGAAATAAATTTCCCTCTGCAAGTTTTCTTTCTGTTGTAAGGATATAACCCATCAACTTGTAGCCTTGTGGAACAGCAAGCATCGACTCTTCTGGTATTCCAACTTCTAACAACCCGTCAAGTAAGCCACCTAAACCAAGTGGATCTAGTCCAATTTTATAAAGCTTGCCGCTGTCATAGACTTTCTTGGCAATTGCTGCCAATTGGTCGATATCTTCGCCAACTTTCTCAACTACAGTCAGACTTCCCTCTTTTTCAAAGTCTTGGTACTTTGGGATGTTTTCTTTACGGCGCTCTAAAGCAACTTTATTTGCCCATGCATGGTTCCAAAGCCACCAAATACGAGGATCTTTTTTTAATCTCCCTAATGCAGCAGCTCCAAGCAAATCATCCAGCCCACCACCATCAATCCCGAATGTGATGACATCAGATTGCTCAATTAACTGATCAAGCCCAAAAACATGTTTTTGTTGATTCCAGAACTCTGCACCAGCCCATCGATTTGCACGTAAATTCATGCCAATTTCGATGTTTAAATGTTTGGCCAAGAAGTCTCTAAGAGATTCTTCACCAGCATCTTTAACTTTGTTAAATTCCGAAATTAGATATTCAAGATCAACCGATGCGCCCAAGTTTGGGTTTGTAATATAAAAATTTTCAGGTTTTAAATGTTCGCCAGCTTCTACTAGATGCTTAGGGAATTCATAAATAAGTGGCAGAAAACTTTTATCAACTTTAATTCCGTCACGTACATCTCTGGCATAATCTAAAAGCTGCTTAAACACACCACAGGGCACTTCATCTGACATCGTAGACAGATAAATTACACAGCCTTCAGGCCGTGAAGTCAGACCGCCTTTTGCTTCACGAAACATTGATTCAGCGTTGGCACGCTTACCAAAAAGCCAGACCTCATCAATTAGAATGATTGAGGCCTTCTTGCCTGCTGCCGCATTGGATTCCGCTGCGATAACTTTGAGTGTTGCACCAGTTCCTAAGTGTGTAACTGTCTTTGTGTGCTCAGAGACATTAATCATTGCACTGAGTTCTTCGTCTGCGCGGATAAAGTCACGAATCGGGTTAAAGCTGTTGTCTGCGACTTCCTTAGTGGGTGCCAAGATAATTAACTCGGCTGAAAGTCGGTCATTCAGTAACAATGCAACAAGCATCACACCTGCAGCAATTGTAGACTTAGTATTCTTCTTTGAAATAAGAAGAAAAAATTCACGTATTAAACGGCGTTTTGATTTCGGATCATAAGCTCCAAAGATTGCGCGTACAAACTCAATAACCCATTCAAGTGTGACATCTCCCATTTTTGGGCTATCCATCACATCAACAAGGATAAGTTCTTTAAATATACGCTCGGCAACGTCTGCAACTTGTGGAAACAAAGGAGCACAAGGCATGAGCGACTGTTTATTGACAATACGCTCCTCCCAGTCTGGGCAAGCGGTTGTCCATTCTGTAAGCATTGCGGTCATTTATTTTTTTCCTATAAAAAAACCGCCTTTTTTAAGACGGTTTTTCAATAAATAAACTTTAATTACTAGCTTAGTAGATTTAAATTTTTACCAAATAATTCTTTTCTTCTTTTATTTTCTGCTAAACCACCTATTAAATACTCTAAACAATTTTGAACTGTTTTTGCTCTTATTAAACATTCTTCATCTGTAAAGCTATGTACACCTTCACTCAGAATTTTATAAAGCGAACCCAATGGATTTTTCCCCTGCACATAAAGTGTAAGAGGTAAAGCATTTTTTGCAATATCAATCTTATTAGACATTGGGCTTTCTTTTTTTAACTCACTGATTGCTTTTTTCATATTTATATCAGCACCATCATCTTTTTCGATCATTTCTAAAAGTGAAATAATGCTGTTTTCAATAAGCCTTCTAAAATAAACAAATGCTCCGATACCATAACCATTATCAAGACAAACAATTGCTTTTCTATACAACTGCATTTCAGTTTTAAAAAATTTATCCAAATCTTTATTTTTAGTTAGTTTTTTTTGTGGAAATTCACCAAATTTTGTAATTTTATACTCACATTTTTCTCCTGCTAAATCTGAACCATCTACATAATCAACTCCTATAGAAAATGTTTTTTTTTGCGACTTGCATGAAACACATTCAAATTCAGCCATTACATTTAGATTATTAACTTTTCCTATAAAGCGAAATACATATAAATCTTTATTTAAGTTATGAAAAGGTCTAACTTTATTACAAACATCACATTCAAAATTAACTTCCTCAAGCATGATAGAAGTATAATCATAGATAGAATGATTACCTACCATTACAAAGCTAGTATAAAGTGCTTGGTTTTCACATAAATCTTTGAATTTTTCGCTATTTTCACACATAAGTTTTACATAAAATTTATTTCGCCATTATTTTACACATTATTAATTAACTTGGAAGTTGATTATTTAAAGTACCAAACTTGCTAGATTTCGTAGCTTGCTTTGCCTCCTCCTCTTTGGTTTGTTTCTTGCCCTTTTCAGCTACTTTACCGTGTTTATAAGGCAATGCTGCAATTGCGGCTTGCATTCTTAGTGGTAGTTTATTGCCATTAAAGTTCATGACCTTAATTAAAAAATCTAAAGGATCATCACCTTCAAACTGGAATTCATCAACCGGGGTTTCATCTTCACCGCTATTTTCTGGCTCGTTTTCAGGTTTAACCTTAGGTTGGTCAGAAGTTAAAGAGCGCCCTTCTTTTTGAGCCTTTAACTTTTCGATGTAGACAATAATTTCAGGATCTTTACTTAATTTGGAACCCTGTTGTGATGCGGTTTTTTCTGCATAACCTGCTGAAATTGCTGCTTCTTTATTTGTCTTGCCGTCAACAATGGCAAGAGCAAATTTTTCCATTTTCTCTGTTAATGCCATTGCTCTACCTTTAACTTGATTTTAACTTTTTGCTTTAACTTTTTCTGAGAGGGAAATTTTTTTATAAATGAGATGGGGGGCGGTGTCCGAGCACTTAGCTCTCAGAACTTTTGACTCCCCCCCTACCATCGACGACGCTGAGCATCTTCATCGATATTCTTTTGTACTTTCTTAGCTGCTGCTTTTAAGTCAGCCGCAATTAAACAAAACTTCTCAATCTCTTCCTTAGGAACAGCCTTTCCTGATTGGATTGCTGCAACAATGTAATCATGGGCCATATCTTCAATACTTTTGTTATTCACAGCCTACTCTCCTTCAATGTCTTCTCTCTATGACAAGGCACACACAAGCTCTGTAGGTTTGATTCATCATCATTACCACCTTGTGCAATATTAACGATGTGATCTAACTCAAGTTCCATTGTGACCACGCCACAACATTGACAGGTCCACTCATCACGTAAATGGATCTTTGCTTTAAGACGGCGCCACGGACGGCCACCGCGACCAGAACCCCAGTTGTTTTGTTTAGGGTTCTTCTGGGTTTGTGCGGGTGCCTGTAGCGTCTGTAACTTGTTCTTGAATGTTTGGAGTTTCATTTAAGTTTACTCGCGCATCCACACCATTAAGCAAATCAATGGATATCCAATCGATATCTAAACCCTTACGTTGATACTCTTGGACCAACTTAACTAAACGGAGTTCCAATTGTTTGCGCTGGACTTCTGGAGTTTCGATCTCAACCATTAAATGCGGCTGCTCAAGATTATCCAATCCATAAAACCCCAAACGATTATTAATAATGCTCTTCGGAATCATCTTGCTCACCCATCCAATGATTTAGATTTACGTGTTGGTTCGCCGTCTTCAAACATCATTAGAACTTCATTTAATTGGGCGGACTGCTCAGCATTGATTTGGACGATCAAGCTATTCTGTTCAATCAACTTATTGTTTTGCTCTATCAGTTTAAGCACTACATCTTGCAAATTTGAATCATTGCTCATTTTGATAACACCACTTAAGGTCATCCGGGATAATCAACATCACGCCCAAGTCTCTATGTGCATAAATGTTGATCTTATCCAGATATTTGGTGAATTCTTTAATGGTGGCCTTCTTGCTTTGCAGGTGGTCTTTAATGAAGGTATTGACCAAAACTTGGTAATCCTTTTCAAGTTGACGGCGCTTAGGTCCATCGAATGCTTGAATAACATCTTTAAAGTTCTGCAAAGCCATGTACTTTTCTGCAGTCTCTTGCCGACCCTCAACATAGATCCGGGCAAGAAACTTTTTCTTAAAAAGTAAATGAAGATCATCCTTTGAGTTACCAGTCTTTTGCTTGATCTGCTCAAGCCAAGCCCAATAAAGCCGGTTTTGTGCGGCGCTCCTGTCGTCTTCCTTCTGATTGATTCTAACGACTAAAGGTTTGCCTTCTGCGGCTGCTTTGGAGTGGTTATTGTTCAGATAGTTAATTACCTGAACAATTCCAGAATAACTATTGATTGGGAATGTTGCTGGTTCCATATTCCCACCTATAACTTATTCATCAACGGCGGCACGTTTACCAGCTTCTAAAACTGGAATGTTTGCCTCAGTTGGGACATATACAATTTGTTGAATCTTGCCATCACGTAAAGCATCACCAAACGCACCAATAAACTCTTGTTTGCGGTACTCTGGATAATCTTTTGCAGCTTGACCAATAGTTTTGATCGCTTCTGCACGCAACTTGGCACTTTCAAGTTCAGCTCGCGCCGTTTGAACCTGAATCATTTTTGACTGTTCTGCTTCTGCCAATAGTGCTTGACCATTCATGCCTTGCTTCCACACTTTATAGTGAGGCCATGCAAACATAATCAAAACAATGACAATTAAAATGGCAAGAAAGCAAAGTGCGGCTAATACCACATCAGCTTGGCCTTTCTGGTTGGTTTTCATTTCTCGCTTCCTTTTTCTAGGCACAAAAAAAGAGCCTTTCGGCTCCGATTAAACTAAAAACCACCCGAGGGTGGCTTAATTCTTTCTAGTAAATTGGTTTACCATTTTCTCTATTAATTCTTGTGTGAGATTTTCAGGGTACGAAATCCTAACCTCATATCCAACAATAGTTATGATGCCATAAGGCCCATTTGTTCCAGCTATTGGGTCATATGAACCATCATCCATTAATACTTTGATGAAAGAAAAATTCTCACCGTCATATACAGCCTCATAATCAACATGCTTAACCATTGTAAATCCTTACACCAATTACGTTGGTTAAATCATATCAAAATAAATCTTGTTCTGACTCAAGCATTGCGTTGGTTCGCTTAAGCCATTTATTAAATAGCTCTTCGCTTTCCTGTCTGTTGCCTAGTTGGTAGGTATCAAATAAATGATGGCAGGAAAAACACATAGAAACAGTTTTAGAGTCACAAGCCTTAATGGATCTGCCCTTACCGTCTTTACTAGAATTAGAATGCGCGGCTTGGCTTGGTGCTGGTGCACCACATCTCATGCATGGCAGCTTGCGAACTTCGGCTAATCGTTTGGCATCACGCATTCAACATGGACCGTAAATTATTAATCTTGTTTTTCAGTCGAATGATGATTCGATCTATAACAAGCATTTCTTCACGGCTTAACCCGGTGCGAGACAAGTTCTGGTAGCGGCTTAATTCATCCGAATATTTGTTTAAATTTTTCTTAGCTTCGCTTGTATCCATGTTCGCCACCCAATGCCTGTTTTAATTCTGACAATTTGTAGTGTGAATGTGGATTGTGAACACCGACAATACACTTATCTGTGTAAAACCCATGTACCTTAAAATGCTCATTCCATTCATCCACAAAATAAACAGCTTCTTGGTGTGCACTCTCAAGAATCTTTTTTATTCCCTTAGCACCAAGCTTCTCTAAAAGTTTTTTAGCTTTCATATATCCCCCGAAAAAATAAAAGCCCCGCCAATAACTAGTATTCAGCGGGGCCATATATGCCGTAATCCGTTCGGCCAACAAAAACTAAAAATCTATCATCTAAATCGTGACTGGGCTTCAAACTCCTTATTCACCTCAGCCCAATTTATATTTGATCCTGCTGCTCTAAGGTCAGAAAGATTAAAGACTTCTTGGTGGATTTTTGGAACATTAGGATCAGTCCACTTACATAAGCCAGTTTCAGCCTTTTGATCGATTGAAACTAGAGTCATTCTTTGTTTACAACCCTTCAAGAAAACCTCTTTCCCTTCCTAAAATTTCCCATGCTTCATAAGACACCTATTGATGAATAAAATTTATTCAACAAGGATACCTATTTTAAGTGAATTGGTCAAATTAAGTTATTGTTCTCAATAGTAAATATAATATTTTATTTACTATTGAGAATTAAAAAACACTAAATCTAAAGCAAATAAAAAGCCCACTGAAAAGTGAGCTTTAAACTAAAATCTTGCTGATCGACCATAACTTCGTCCAGCATATCACAAAAGTATCAGAATGCAGTCTGGCTTGTCAACATTACCCCATCAATTTACTTTTGATCTTGAAGCGTGATGCCATGCGAACCAAACCAAGCATTTTGTCACGTTGTACCGAATATTCAGAAACACCAAGTTTTTTTGCTATTTCATCTTCCTTCTTGAAATCTACATGGTAAAGAACCACGCATTTAATCCAGTGCCTAACCTTTTTATTTTCTGTCTCCATCATGTGACTTAATAGATCCTCTACTGCCATCGCATGAAACACATCAATCTTACAACGAGGCGGCGCTCTAAAACGGCGGTCAACTTGCACACCATTCTCAGCATCAATGACATGACCAAGAATGCCTCTTGAACCTAAATAGGTTTCCCCATTACCGTCCAACAATAACCATGACCCGTATTGCTCCAAATGCCATTCAATCGGATGCTCATTCCAATCAATAGCAACTGTAAAATGTTTACGACCTTGACTTGCTGTAACTGCATTCATACTTATTAAGCCCCTGTGTTATGTTTTCTTACTTGAATATCGATTTGACCACCCGCCACAATTGGACGAGCGTTTACTGAAAGGCTTTTTACTTGAGAGTCGTCATCAATAAGCCCGCACTTGGTTAAAGCATCAAGGCAAGGTTTTAAAATATTATCGATGTCTCGTACTTTCTTATCTGGCATGTGGTAATCAATAATTACCTGTACATCCCCCATGTATTGAAGTGGTTGCACAAAACGTTTCATCACCTCAACAAAATGGTTAGCCCGTTTACTTAAACGCTTACTGGTTTTTCCAGAATCAAGCCAATAATTGTTCATTGACGGCGGTATGATGTTTACGCTACAGCTAAGCAGCGTATTAACATCACATTCATAATTTTTGCCCTTAATTAAAAATGCTGGAATTTGAGGCGATGGATCTCTATTGGTCCGTTTTTTACCAGTCTTATTCTTATCAACTGGAAAACGATAATTACCCCATTTAGGCTTGATCATTTTCACCTCGGCGATTTTCAGTAGCTTCAAGAATTGCCTCTGGTACAGAGTTGTCATTGTTCTTATCGCCATATAAGAAATCTGATTCCCATTTGCGTTGCCATACAAAGTGAGAACCAATCCCGTGACGTTTTAAAAATTCCTGTTCTGCTTTTGTGCGATTTTTGATGTATCGCACAAGTATCCAAACACCTATGGCTAAACCTAATGCAATTGAAATTAAAACCGTTAATGCTAGTGCTTCAAAAATTGTCATGCAATTTCCTCCATTGCGTGGTAATACTGCGGATCCAAATCAAGAAAAGTTGATCTAGCCAAGTCGGTAGCTAATCGCACGGTCCCAACCGTTCCATTACGAGCCTTACCTACGATGATTTCCGCAATACCAGCGTCTTTACTTTCTTTGTTGTAAACCTCATCTCGATAAATAAACAAAATCACATCGGCATCTTGTTCAATCTGTCCTGAGTCACGAAGATCCGACATAATTGGGCGTTTATTTGGTCTATTTTCGAGTGAGCGGTTTAATTGCGATAAAGCAACAACTGGGCAATTAAAATCTTTTGCAAGTTTCTTGAGTCCACGAGAAATATCACCCATCTCCTGAGTGGGGTTTCCCGTGCGCTGAGGCGGTGTCATGATTTGGAGGTAGTCAACCATTATCAAACCCACTTTGCCGTACTTACGGACCATTTTGCGAGCTTCTCGGCGTATGTCGCTTAGGCTTGGTGCGCTTTGGTCGTTAATTTCGATTTTTGTGTTGCCAATAATCGTCATTGCACGGTGAATTAAACCTGCATCCTCAGACTGAAAGCGGCCAGAGCGAATTTTCTTAAGTTCAATTTGACCTATGCCAGAAATGAGGCGTTCCATGATCTGCTCTTTGTTCATCTCGCCAGACATAAACAGAGCTGGTTCACCTTGATTCACTGAAACATCACTTAAAATGTTTTGCGCCAGTGTTGTTTTACCCATCGAAGGACGAGCACCGATAATCACCAAGTCAGTTTGATCGATACAATCAAGCTTGTTATCTAACTCAAAGAAACCAGTTTTAATGCCGCGCTTAACCTCAACACCAGCGTGGATCTTTTCATGCTTATCAAGAATGTTTGCCAAGACCTGTTTTGATAGATCGCCTGCAGACATGGTCTTGTTTTCATGCGAATTACCATCAAGGCTAGATACCAACGTCTGAACTCGGTCTAAAGCTGCCTCAGCGCTATAGCTAACCGTATCAACCGCAACCACACCGATGTTTTTTGATAACTCTTGGATCTTACGGCGAGTAGAGAAATCTTTAAGTTTTTTAACCAAGCTGCCAAGCATTGTGTAAACAACTGCGCCAGACATTAGCTCAATCATGTATTGCTCAGGTACAGTCTTAACTTCAAGCGTATGAGAACGAATTAATTCCCAGATTAAAATCTCGTTATGGCCTTCGCCTTTTTCGTGCTGCTCCTTGATGTGTTTAAAAATAATTTGGTGACGGTCTGAATAGAAATCAGAAACCTCAAGTGAATCGATATACTCACCAGCACCTTGTTCGACCGTTAGCAATGTAACAAGCACTGATTGCTCAACCGGGATAGAAAATAAATCGATCATGCGTTCATCCCCTTAAAGCGTTTTGGCATTGTTGGGATGTGACGGCGTTGTGGATTTGCGTATTCAGGTGTTTCTGCTGATTGTGGTTGTTGCTCAACCAAACCAGCAGCTTTCAACCAGAAATCATTTTCCCAATGTTTTTTGTTCAACCATGCCGAAGGTGCTGGGATATATTCACCATCGTTTTTGATCCACTGAGAATCCAACTTGAATGCATTCAAAATTGCGATGAGTTTTTCAAGTGAAATTACACGAGTGTATTTTTCAAAAGTTTTAAAGGTTCCAGATTTATCTGATTTACGTTTGCAAGTCGGATATGCATTCCAGAAAATTTCAAATTCTTCTGAAAAATTCCCCTTTGTTTTTGTATTTGTTTTTATATTGTTATTGTGTGTCGGTTTTTCCGACAGCAACTTGTCGGTTTTTCCGACAGCAGAACCACTTTTGGTGTCGGAATTTCCGACAGCAGATTCGGTTTCGCTATCTGTTTTTCCGACAGCAGATTGCTCGGTGTCGGTTTTTCCGACAGCAATAATGTTGTCAGTTAAAGTGTAGTTTGACGGACGATTTACATAGGTAATTTTCTCAATAATTCCTAATCCGAGCAAAATATCAATACCAGCTAAAACCGCATCTTTTTTATATCCTGTGCCTTCCACAAGCTGAGAAATACTTATGTCATCATCAGTTTTATTCCAGCCGCGTGTTTTGCGAACAATGTACAAATAGCACGGTAAAGCCGCCCCTCTCATTTGGGCCATAAATCCCTTGTCAACAAGGTCATTAGGCAGCATAAATGCATTAGAGATAAAATTAGCCATGCTTCTTCTCCAGTTTCGCTAATGCGCCAAAAAGAACGCTGCTAATGTGTGTTTGCTGAACGTATGTACGACATACTGCGCACTTGTGTGGATCTACACAGGTGTGTGAATGGTTTTTAAATTCAAGGTGGTTTATGGCTTGGTTCACGCTATACCCTCCATTTTTGGAAGGCGTATAAAACGGCGTGTTTCGAGTTGCTTGACAATTCTCTTGCCCACAATCTCTTCGCCAATGAAATACGTCTGAGTTACTCTTGAATGTTTTTTTTCAAGCACAAGTGTTAATTTTTCACCTGCAACAAGGCGATCTTTTATGTCTTTTGCTCTACCTGAAAGCTTTTTGTTGTTGATGTAAAACTCCTCTTGAGCATCACGGCAACGAATCATTTTCGAGAGCGGCATAGCTGCCAATTCAACCGCAGTATAAATACGCACTGGTGCAATAAGCTCCACATCAAATGCGATTGGATATTTTGGATCCTCACCTTTGATCTGTATTTTTGTAGCGCTACTTGTCATTACTCACCGCCTTAGGAGCAACATAACCCCCAAACTCACGTATATGGCCAGATTTAGACAAACTGGTGACTATTTGAGAGGCCATGAAGTGGCTTATACATAAACGGCGCATTAAAGATTGGCGCAACTCTTCTTTCGTAATAGCAGCGTTATTCTCATCGTAGCCTTTACTTTTAAGGTTAGATTTCTTAACAGCCATCAACTCATTAACAACCGCCATTGCTGGCTCATAAAACGATTGAACTTGGCTTGTTTGCTTAAAATCTGCTTGAGATTGAAAATGTGTGCTCATGAAACTTCCCCTATTGCTTGATGTGCGCGATTGAGGTGCTTTAATTCGTCATGAGGAATAACTTGGCACTTTGTAGAAATGTGATTAGCAAGATGGCGGTCATCGCCAAGATCTTCACCAATCAAACAAGTTCGGCACTGTTCCCCATTGAATTGAGAGCATTTGTTTTCACAAGGGTGTTGTGATAAATTAGTTTTCATATTCATTGACCTCGAAAATTAATGAATTGACAAAAGCTTGATTTCGCCGATCAAGCTTTTTCTTTTTGTGATTTCGAAATGTAATTAGAAGCGGCTGCCTTAAGAGCTTGTCGAAGTTGATGAATGTGATTTTCCATTTCTTCTAAAATTGCTTCCGTGTCTGCCAATTCAGATGGCGTTACCACACCGTCTTCTAAAACGTTATGAACTTGCTGATTAGCTTGACCATTGTTGATATTGATATGCAGCAAGGTTTCAACGATGCTCACTTCATGCGATTTTTCATCAGCTTGATTAGCTGGAACCAATACAAAACCAAGCATGTGTGCCCATGCCTTAACTAATGCCGGGTTGCGGGTAAACTGAATCATTGCCTCAAGCTTTTTAATGCTTGGTAAATGGGTTTCCATGTTTGGATTTGCGTAATTGAGTACGCTCTTGTATGAGTCACCAAGTACGTTTGCAATTTCTTGCGGCGTAATTCCCTGTGACTGGTGAACCATTTTGTAAATTGCCGTTTTAGCCTCTGGACTTAAGTTGATTTCACTCATATGTGAATCCCTCTTTAAATTTCACGTATACGCACGTTTATTAATTTGTGAGAATTAGCTCACGGATTGGTTTTGCTTTTTAAGGTTCTTGCGAACATATTCCCAGTTGATATCTGGTCGTAGTTGTTCTGCCTTAACTTGACCCTGAGTAATTTCCTCAATTTTTAAACAGCGATCTTCTGGAATTTTCTCAGGGTTCCATTTGCTAGCAGCCCAAGGTGTAACCCCTATTTTTCGAGCTAAAGCTGAGATGCTCCCTGCAAAAGTCACAGCATTGGTGAATGCTTCATGTGGAGTAGTCATAAATGACACCAAAAAACCTACTTAAAGTAGAAAGCAATATACTACCAAAAATAGAATTGGTGCAACTAAAAATTGATAGTAAAATTCTACCTACAGTAGAAAAGAAGCCTATTTTGATGGAAGACGCTAAATACAAAGACTTTGCGGACCGACTCAACGCATTGATGAAGGCAAAAGACTCTCCAATTAAAACTATCAATGAGTTAAAAAAGGCTATTGGTGTTTCTTATGAGATGGCTCGTAGGTATACACTTGGTACAGCTAAACCAAGAATTGAAAAGCTACAAACATTAGCTGATATTTTTGGAGTAGAAATTAGTTACTTAGATCATGGTACTAAGTTAGACAATAATATCAATTTATCAGATAAAGTTGGTTTCGAAGGACGCAGAGTTCCAGTAATCTCTTGGGTTGCGGCTGGTTCATTTACACCGATTGAGACAGTTTTGAAAGATACGGAAATTGAAGAATATTTACCGCCAAACCGTAGATGCGGTAAGAATGGATATGCTTTAAAAGTTGTAGGGTATTCTATGGCCCCAACGTTTTTACCGGGCGATAGAATTTATGTTAATCCAGACATTCAAACATTCGACCTTAAAACAGATGATCTTGTTATTGTTGCCTGTGCTGGTGATTCAGAAGCTACATTTAAAAAGCTAATCATTGAGGGTGAAGGAACTAGCAAATTCCTAGAGCCTTTAAACCCTGATTGGCCCGATAAAATTATTAAACTTTCAGAAGATTGCCGTTTAGTTGGTAAGGTGGTTGGTCTATATAGAGATATTTACTAATATTCAGCCCCCCTAATCTTTGAAACCAAATATTAATCTTTTTCTTTTAGCCCACTTTTTGTGGGTTTTTTATTATTCAAAATCAAATATATTCAACTTTTAGTAGAAAATAATTACTACTTCATATTGACTTAATTTCTACTTAAAGTAGTATTTATCTCGTAGACAACAAAAGCCCCGCACGGCGAACACTGCGCGGCATTTAATACGAGGTCAATATGAAAGTAAGAACAATAGAGAGTCAAACGACTCGCCCATGCTGCACTCAACCGCAGCCAGCAGATTTTCAGCATAGCTGGCGCGATCACTTTTGGCCGAACTTTAAACACACCATGCTTGTATTTGCAATCATGTTTGCTGGTTATCTGTTTTTTGTTGGCTTAGTTGCTTTGTATGCAATTGTGCGAGGTGGCTAATCATGAGTCGTTTAACAAAAACTTTACGTGAAGCGATGCTTGAAACAATCCTTACTCACGCATTTGATTCAAAGCAAAAAACAGCTCATCAAAATAAAATCATCTGTGGTGAAAAAATTTACCAAGATATTTATTCAACGAATTTAATTGCAATGGAGAGCTTGCCAAAAGGTTTCCTACCTCGTTCACGTCATATCTATATTGCAATTGCTGGTCAAATGCACATTGTTAATTTTTCAGAAATCCGTCTGATAGGTAGTTCTCACGGAGACAGGCATGGAAATAAAGCAAAGTTATATGTTGGCGATGAAGCTGTTGCAGTGGATTTCTTAAAGTCAGTCGAAATATGTAGTGACTTAGAAAAGCAGCGAAATTCTATGCGAAGCGAGGTGCAAGCCCTACTCGATAGCGTCCAAACATTTAAAAAACTTTGGGAGGTTTGGCCCGAATCAAAAACATTGCTTGAGAAATTTGAAGAGAAGCCAGCTATTGCGATTCTTCCAGCGGTTCAGGTTCAAAGGCTTAATGAGGTTCTAGGTTTAACTGTGGAGGCTGTCTAATGTCAAACCTTAATATTTCAGCCTTAGCCGAAAATCTTGCTGAGCAATGCAAACGCTTTGAAGAGTCGCCTGAATATCAGGAGATGTTAAAAACGCGTGTTGAGAAGCTTTATAAGGATGCAATTGACGATGTGTTCCGCTGGGGTGATTTCCCAAACCGTGTAAAAGAAGCCATTAAGGGTGCAATGCCTGCAAACCTCAATGATTTTGTTGATTTGGCAAAATATAACAGCTTGGTTGTAAGCACTCTTAAGTCAACATGGGAAAGCTCAGGCATTGAAAATAATGCAGTGCAGCAAATACAGGCCGCTTCAATGAAAGTTATTGAAGATATGAAAGTACCTGAATATGTACTTATGTCTGAACTTTTTGAGGCATTTATTGATGCTAATGCAGAAGAAGCTGCGCAAGAAAATTGGGAAAAACCAAATATCTTAGTGAAGGAATCTGGAAACTCATATCTAAGCGAATATTGGCAAATAGGTTTTGAGGCACAAGAGAAAGAAACCCACAGCTATCGACCTTCTAAAACACATGGGTTTGAGTTTGAGAACTGCTTGAATATCTGTGCAATTTACACAGATTATCGCAATAAAACATTCAAGATGCATGGTGAATTTAAGTGCTATGAACTTTATGCAGGTCAAGTTCGTGGGATCGTACTTGGTAAAAAAATAATAGACCCTCATACCAAATTCGAGAAATTAATGTGCGCTCTCTTTTATGGGAACTCATTTTTGGTTTGGGACAATTTTGATCCCGAAGATCTTTACTACCCTAACCAAGATTAAGGACTAGTTTCACATGAAATTATTAGACAAAAACGAAGCTAAGCTTGCATGGGCAAACGGCGAACCGCTTCTTATAAACAAGAACGGCTGGACAGACTTTCACCCTCTTGAGTGGAGCATTTCAGTATTTGAAAAATATGAATTTGCCCTAAAACCTCGTGAAATTCAAATTGGTGAAATGCTGGTCCCTGAGCCAATTAGAGAAGCACCAAAGAAAGGAACTGTTTGCTTCTCCCCTTCTATTTTGACTGAGAAGGCTTACCAGCAATTTAAATGGCGTGACTCTAAGCAAGATAAGTTGCTTCTTGAACGTGGCATGGTCCATTTGGATGAGTTCAATGTAATTAAGCATGCAGTTGCGTTGGTCCGGATAAGCGGTGGTAGCTGTGTCATTAACCTTGATGCTCAGTCAGAGGATTCAATTATTGAGGTGAGCACAGATATTCCAGATCCATCAGAAGTTGAGCTTGTATTAGGTACGGTTTTTAAAGATGGTGATGCCCCAAAAGAACAATCTTTGGAATTAACTTCTGAATCGAATTATGAAGTTGAATTGAAAAGCTTATTGGATGAATTGGAAAACACCACTTCACCGGGAAGCGCCAATGATCTAGTTAGTCGCACGCGCCACTGGAGCGAAGAGCAACGTAAACCATTGTTGGATGCGATTAATAAACGCCTAACAACATTTACTCAACCACAAGCAAAAGAACCACCATCATTAATGGTTCAAATACAAACGGCTCCAGACTTAGCAACCCTAGATATTCTTGAGGTAGATATAGGCGGCAAACCGCAAGAAATCCAAACGAAATTGATGGATTTTGTTAAAAAACGCCGATTTGAATTAACTCAAACTGAAACAACTACAGGGGCTTAGACATGACTGATTATTTAGTTAAATGCTGTCGTTGTCGCAATAAGCATTTAGAGAGTGAGCGTGTTGAGAAGCCCACACATAAATGGGGTATTAAGGCAGATGATCTGGTGTGCCCCCGCTGTGAAGGTAAGACCTATTACAGACTTGAAGAGGTCAAGTACCAAATTAAGCCAATTGAATTGCCTGAAAACCTATTTAATTGGCTCCATCCTGATATTGAACAGCACGACACCATTGAAGAAGGTGCAGAAGCCTACACAAGAGAACAATGGGAACAGCTTAAGGTAAATCTTGGGGTGGGAATAGAAACACAAATCTTGGATTACGATGACATTCCAAATATTCCAGACGATGCAATAGTTTGGTCTAACTGGAAGCCAGAACCCCCAGAAGATGGACTCTTTTTAATTGCTGCTCTTGATTCTGAGAATGGCCCTGTTCTTTGGTGGGCAAATCCGAATCAAGCTATCCAAGAGAATCTGAATTAATTTAAGGAAATAAAATGAAAGACTTAATCAACAAAATCCACGAGCAAAACGTACAAGCTGGATGGTGGACTGACCTAGTTACAGGTGAAAGCCTAACATCAAAAAATGGTGAGCCAGCAAAGCGAAATGTTCCAGAGATGCTTTGCCTGATTCATTCAGAAATTTCAGAAGCAATGGAAGGTCATCGTAAAAACCTAATGGATGACAAATTACCCCACAGATCAATGCTTGAAGTTGAACTTGCAGATGCTGTTATCCGTATCTGCGATATGGCTGGTGGCTTAGGCTTGGATCTGGACGGCGCTATTCATGAAAAACTTGAATATAACAAGCAGCGTGCAGACCACAAAATCGAAAACCGATTACTTGCTAATGGTAAAAAATTTTAATTCAACTTTTTAGAGATCTGGAGGGGAAAATGCCAAATGAAATTTTAGAAGCTTTACTTGAACTTGGCCTAACCCCTATAGATTGGGTTGATGCAAGCCAATTTTCAAAGCTGACAGGTATTGGAGAACAGAAACTAGATCATCGGCGCAAGAAATGGCCCGAGGATCTAGTCTGGTCCAAACAAGACGGCAATATTTATTATTCGATCAGAGGCTATAACGAATGGCTGACGGAGCAAGCGAAAAATCGCTACCAAAAGGCGTGCGGATTAGAAGTGGCGCAATCCAAATCTATTTTGAGCGAAACAAGCAAGCCTACAACATCACGTTACCACACCCCCCAACTGCGGAAGGTATTAGCGCAGCCGCTAAAATTAGAAGCCAATTAATTACAAAGGCTGAGTGGGGAATTTTAACTGATAAAGATATTGCTGAGGCTAAAGGAGAAACGATTGATAAAAAGCACCTCATCCTCAATAGCAATGAGGTGCTTTTTCAAGAGGTAGCACAAAAGTATTTGCGCCAGTGCGAGGCAAATTTAGACTCAAGAAAGGGTTATGTAAGAATTCTGAATTGTCACTGGATGCCACACTTTGCACTAAGACCAATAAATCAAATCACCAATGATGAAATAAGAGATTTGATTATCGATAAAAACTTCAAGACAGCCAAAACCCTTAATAACAGCTTAATACCATTGCGCGGTGTATTTGAGACGGCAATGAATAGCAAGTTGATTTTAGATAATCCAATGCATGGCATTGAGAATAAGAGGATCCAGCAAGCTATACCAGATCCTTTTAGTAGAGCGGAAATGAATGCTTTGCTGAAATGGCTTGATGTAAATCTTGAGGGTACAAACCGTCTTTACTATTGGTATTACGAGCTTGCTTTTTGGTCCGGATGCCGCCCTTCTGAACTTTTTGCTTTGCGCTGGAATGATATTGATTGGTTCAATGGAACAATGCGGATTAGTAAGAGCCGGGTACGTGGTTATGAAAAATCAGTAACGAAAACTCATACTGTGCGGGATGTATATTTGAATGATAGATCGACACGCGCCCTAACTGAAATACAAAAGCTTGGGCTAAGTAGAGACTATGTGATGATTTGCCCTGAAACTGGATTGCCTTTCTATGATGAAAGACCACCAAGATTCAGGCTAAATGAGGCAATGAAAGCTTGTAGGATTCGCCACAGACCTGCTTATAACGCTCGGCACACCTATGCAACCATGATGCTTATGGATGGTGTAAATCCTGTGTTTGTAGCTGATCAAATGGGTCATAGCTTGCAAATGCTAATGAAGCGCTATGCGAAATGGATGCACGGCGATAAAAACAAAATTGAGATGGCAAAGCTCAACACATCCTGACAGGTTTTATGACAGGCTGAGGTGAGAAACAATCAGATTCTATTAGATTGAAAATTGTTAAGTTATTGATTTTTAACAATGACAGCCATATAGAGTATGATTGTTTCTTATCTGAGTGGGTTCGAGTCCCGCAGGGCGCACATACTTAATACGTTAATCCTTCACTTCAGCCAACAATGTTTCAGCTGCAAGTTTTCCTAAATTATTAGAAGCAAGCGGACTATCGCCAGTTAGCAATTTACGATCTCTATGACATTGGCCTGTAATGCCCTTATTTAAAATTTCGACACCGAGCTTTTCAAGGTTTTCACCCACTAGCCAAGGTAAAGCCCCTGGCATATAACCAATATCAATATTCGCTCCCTTATCTAACGAATCAGGGAATACACAAATTTGATAATCTTTAAAAATATAATTCTCAGGCTGTTCATCTACTGCGGCAGCCAGTAACGAAGCTGGACCATGACATAACGTAATAATAAATTTATCTTGTTCAACCGCCCATTTAAGAACTTTTTTCACCTCAAGGCTATGTGGAATCTTAGCTAATACGCCATGCCCACCTGGAATAAATACAGCTGCATATGGTGAGTTTTCCCCCACTGCGTTTTCTAAAATATCAGCCAGCTTTAATGGATTTTTTAATTTATCTGCATATTTCTGAAAAGTGTCTAATACCACTTGTTCTTGTTTTGGCATTGCCCACATTTCAAGCTTGGCTGGATTACCTGAAAGTGTCGCAATATCAATTTCGAAGCCTGCATTATCTAAATGAAACATCGGTAAAAGCATTTCTACAGGATGGTTACCTGTTGAAAAGAACTTACCGTTTTGCATCTGAATATAACGTTCATCAGTTGCAATCATTAAAACTTTTTTATTGCCCGCATACGGCGTTGAATAAGTCGTGCCATCGTAATCGGTTTTAGGAGCAGTATATTGACTTAGTGAATAAGGTGATGGGAAAAAGGCATTATCTTCAGCCAAATCTGGAGTAGGATTTTTATCATCAATATTTGCGGTATTCATTGTTACTATCCTTTTTCATCAGTATGGAAAGAAATAATAAGGTAAGAACCCATTTTTATTTCTTACTCAATTTATAGGTGAAGTTATGGAACTGGTGCAATCTGCCAATAGAATTTGGCAATTTTTATAGAGAAATAGGCAGAATCTAGAATTATAAAATTCAGTTTAGGCGAATCTGTCGTTCGCCCAAACTTCAATGATTACAGTGTTACGCATTCATTTCTAAAACGATCTTTCCAATATGATCACCTTGTTCCATACATGCGTGAGCACTTTGTACATCTGAAAAAGCATACGTTTTATAGATTTGTGGTAAACATTTACCTTGAACCAATAATGGCCATACATGCTCATGCAAAGATTGTGCAATCTCTGCTTTTTCTTGGCTATTACGTGCTCGCATTGTTGAGCCCGTAATTGTGGCACGTTTTAAAATCAGTTTTTGTAAATCAAATTCTTTTGCGATTCGACCACCCATAAAACCAATAATAACAAGTCGGCCATCACGTTTTAATAGATTTAAATTTTTTGTGAAATAAGAACCACCCACAATATCCAAAATAACATCAACACCTTGATCTTGAGTATATTTCAAAACTTCTTGCTCAAAATCTTGGGTTTTATAGTTAATTGCTGTCGTTAAATTTGAGAGTGCTTCAACTTTATCTTCACTACCAACCGTAGCAAAAGTTTTAATCCCTAAAGCGTGGCAAATCGCTAAAGCTGTGGTTCCAATACCACTTGCCCCACCATGAATCAGTGCGGTTTCATCTTTCTTTAAACGGCCAATATCAAAAAGATTTGCCCAAACCGTAAAAAATGTTTCCGGAATTGCAGCAGCTTGAGTAAAAGATAAATTTTCAGGAATTGGTAATACTTGAGTTGCTGTTACCGCGCAATATTCTGCATAACCGCCGCCATTTGTTAGGGCACAAACTTTATCTCCAACCTTGAATTGATCGACTTGCTCGCCCACAGCAACCACAACACCAGCAACCTCAAGTCCCGGTATTTGAGTAACACCTTTAGGCATTGGATATAATCCCATACGCTGTAAAACGTCAGGACGGTTAATTCCAGCAGCCTTTACCTCAATTAAGACTTCATCTGCTTGAGGTGCTGGAATATTAGCATCTTGAACTTTTAGAACCTCAGGTCCACCCGGAGCCATAATTTCAATAATTTTCATGGTTGTTGGAAGGGTCATAAAATGCTCCATGTTTGATTTATATTTAAAAATACTAATCTACGTTAAATAATTGAGGACTTGGGTGGAACTCCAAACAGTCGTTTAAATTCTCGGCTAAATTGTGAAGCACTGACATATCCAACTTCATAGGCGGCTTCTGCTACACCCATTTTATTGTTCATAATCAACTCACGTGCCTTATGTAACCGAGTAATTTTGATGTACTGTAAGGGAGAATAATTCGTCACCTTTTTAAAAGTTTGATGAAAAAGCGATATGCTCATGCCCGCTTGTTTCGCCAATTCTTGAACCGTTAAGTTATGATAATAATCGCGCTGAATAATTTCACAAATGGTATAAATCACGCCATTTCGACTTACTATAGCCGATAAGCTCTCGACTAGATTGCCGCCCGAAGCCTGCACCACACGATAAACCAATTCTCTTTTAACTTGCTCACCCAATACAAAAGTATCTTGTTTAGAACGAAGTAAATTGAGTAACCTGAGAGCAACCTCTGATATGGTCGCATTCATGTCAATCACTCTAAGCCCACAACTTAATTTTAAATCTTCTGAATGAGCATCTTCAGTAACCACTTGTTGCTGTTTATCCATTTTAGTAATGAGATCAGTCATCATTTGTGGTTCAAACTTTATTGCTATTGCCAACATCGGTTCATTATTTTCAACTACAGTATCGCAATCAAACGGTATTGCAATTGAGATAAATAAACACTGACCTTGTTGAAACTGAAAGATTTCTTTACCAATATATCCACGCTTTAACCCCTGTATCACTAAAACAATTGAGGGTTCTTGCAGCACGGCAACAGGTGGTGTGGAATGATCTACCCGCATTAAGGTGATGTTAGAAATAAAAGTAGGATAGAGGCCTTCTGCTGGAGCCAAGTGCAAAAATGCATCGACCAAATGTTCTGTAAGATGATTTTGCGGCATAGTTTTATTGTGAGAGGTAATCTAATAATCAATATAACAATGAACCTAAAATGAAAACATCTGTCTTACGTTTACTTTGTATAAATAGGCAATTCAAATCAATTTTTAGGCATAAAAAAACCTAGAGCATTCTAGGTTTTTCACTTTATTAGGCTATTTAAGCCGATAAATTAAAGAACATTGCTGCAATCAAAATGATTACACCGAGTGCAATTCGGTACCAAGCAAATACACGTAACGTGTGACGTTCTACAAACAGTACCAATGCTTTTACAACAAACAGCGCGGCAATAAAAGCAGCAACGAAACCTACCCCAATATTAACCATATTGTCTGAGGTAAGTACGTCAGCATTTTTAATCAAGTCAAAAGTCGCAGCCCCCAACATGGTCGGCATAGCAAGGAAGAAAGAAAATTCTGTAGCAGCTTTACGTGATAAACCTGCAAACATTCCGCCTACAATTGTTGCGCCTGAACGTGAAGTTCCCGGAATCATCGCCACACACTGAGCAAGACCTACTAAAAGCGCTTGTTTAAAAGTAATTTTAGTCGCATCGAGTGTCTTATATTCAAACTGTCTAGATTCCACCCAGAAAATGATAAGAGCACCGACAATCAAAGCAATCGCAACCACAATTGGGCTAAATAGAACACTTTTAATAAAGTCGACAGCTAGAACACCAATAATGACTGCTGGAAAGAATGCAATAAGCACACTGATCGCAAAATGACGTGACTCCACATCACCGCTAAAAAATCCCTTAATCAAGTTAATAATTTTTTGTCGGTATAACCAGCACACTGCCAAAATAGCACCTAACTGGATTACGACCTCAAATACACGACCGCCGTCTGAGTGGAAATCGATAATATGACCAAATAAAATTAAATGGCCTGTACTCGAGATGGGTAAAAATTCAGTTAAGCCTTCGACAAAGCCTAAAAACAGTGCTTTTATAACTTCAAAATTTTCCATAACTTGCTCAAAGAAAGTTAATCATTAGAACGACCTAAAATTTGTTTTATCGAAATTGGTAAGTCCCAAATTAGACTTAACACAAGTTCAATATCAGATCATTTCTAACGTTTGTGATTATTGCCCCTAGTTAAAGGCAGTTTATTTAAAGTGCGATAATGTATCACATCATGATGACAAACTTGGGTTAACTATCGTAAAAAGATAAAACTTGGTTAAGAACTGCCAAAGTTTTTCTTGTTATAGACAAAGCTTTTTACCTTTACTTACTCTACAAAATGATCTTAAAAAGTCCTTAAAAAAACATGATATTATTCTGATCAAATGCAGGTCATCTCAAAAATTCAATCTGAATGAAAAATACCAAAATTAATGCACGCCATCTCATTATCGATTTATTTCTTTCCTCTGCTTACCCTCAGCTCACGATTAGACAAATATTAATTGCCGCTAAACTTTTTAATATGAGTGACAACGGTATACGTGTGGCTACGACTCGGCTATTAAATGAAGGCATGATAGAAAGTGTAGAACGCGGTATTTATCAACTTTCGCCATCAACCAAAGAATGGGCAAAAGTCATTTTGAATCGTAAAAATGGGATTAAGCAGACTAAAGAATGGCAACAACACTATCTGGCAGTATTTACGGGGACATTAGGTCGTATTGATCGAACCGCTTTAAAAAAGAGAGAACACGCTTTACGTCAATTTGGTTTTAGAGAACTCGAAACTGGAATTTATATACGTCCAGATAATTTAGCGTATAGCTTTGAAAAAACATGTGAAGAGCTCATTTTAGCGGGTCTTGAAAATGAAGCTAAAATTTCTATTATTCAAAAATTTGACGCAAAAACAGTTTCGTTAATTCCTTCTTTGTGGGATACCAAACAGCTTGAAAAGAACTATGAAATGTATAGTCAAGATATCCAAGAATGGCTTTTAAATTATAAAAATTTATCCTTAAACGAGGCTGCCACTCAAGCTTTGTTATTAGGACGCGAAACAATTACCTTACTTATGAATGATCCTCTGCTCCCCCCTCCATTTGTTAATGAACATGCCCGCAATCAGTTTGCTCAAAATGTACAACAGCTCGATTCGATTGGACAAAAGCTATGGCAGAAACTTTATGAAAATGAATTAGCCCACTAAAGGGCGATTTATTTTTTTACAAACAAATATTTCACTTTTTAAAATTTTATAATTATATTTGTAATATAAGATATGGATACCAAAATCTGATTTGGGAGAATAAAAATGAATGCACAAGTGAGTGTGACCGATCTATTTAGCAGAGAAGAAATACAAGAACTCACACAACCCTCAGACATATACGGTGCTTGGGCTGTTGCAAGTACGTGGGCTGTTATTGGCGGAACATTTGCAAGCTTAATCATGATGTGGGATTACTTACCTAGCTGGGGCAAATTACTTGCTTGTATGCTAGCTTTGGCCATATTGGCGGGTCGCCAGTTATGTCTAGCAATTTTGATGCATGATGCATCTCATAAAAGCTTGTTCAAAAATAAGAAAATAAATGACTTTGTAGGTGAATGGCTATGCGCCCGTCCAATCTGGAATGATTTACAAAAATACCGCGTACATCATGTCCGTCATCATGCAAAAACCTCTACTCCAGATGACCCCGATCTTTCGTTAGTTTCTGGTTTTCCTGTAAATAAAAAATCGCTTACTCGTAAATTTTTACGCGACTTAACAGGTATGACAGGATTAAAGTTTAGCTTTGGTCGAGTGTTAATGGATCTAGATCTAATGAAATGGACTGTTGCCAATGATCAAGTCTGGTTAGATCGAAGCAATAAAGATTTCGTTGACTATGCCAAAAGTCTTATAAAAAACAGTAGTGGTGCCATTGCAACCAATGTAGCTCTTTATGGTGTTTTAAAAGCTTTTGGTCAACAACGGTTTTATTGGTTATGGCCCCTAGCTTATTTAACACCGTTTCCATTATTTTTAAGAATTCGCTCAATGGCCGAACATGCAGGTATGCAAACGAGTAATACGGCTTTAACCAATACACGAACAACACGTGCAGGTTGGATTGCTAGAAGTTTTGTGGCGCCTATTCATGTCAATTACCACATGGAACACCATTTAATGGCTTCGGTGCCCTACTTCAAACTGCCGCGTATGCATCGTCTATTGAGAGCGCGCGGCCATGTTCCAGCACCACCTAGCTATTTTGAAGTGATTGATTCACTCTCATCTAAGCCAGAACAATCTAATTAATTGACTCAAATCATAAATGAAAGGCCATGAAATTAAATTTGTGGCCTTTTAACTTAAATCATCCATCTTATGTTTGGTTTGGAAATATTTAGGCGTCACTCCCATCCAGCGCTTAAACGCACGAGTGAAGTGAGAAGTCTCGGCATAACCTAGCATTAAAGCCACTTTTTCAACCGACATATTATTTTGAGTTAAAAGTTTCTGGGCATACTCCTTTTTCAGTGAGTCTACCAAGAGCGTAAAGCTAGTATCATCAAGAGCTAAATAGCGTTGCAAAGTTCGCTCTGACATATTCATGATATGAGCCACTTGCCCAACTTTTAATGTCTCAATCTCCCCATTCAAAAGCAATTTTTCGGCAACTTGTTTGACTTGTCCTTTCCAACCACTTTTTAAGTTTAATTTCTCTATATCCCGCTTACATTGCGCATTTAATAACGGCGCTAGCATTGGGTCTGCCGTTAATACAGATTGTGCTAAATACTCTTTTGGAAATATCCAACGATTACCCTTTTGGTTAAATAAACAAGTTACAGCCAGTTGATGACTGATTTGGCCAAAACCTATCGGCTCTGGCATTTGTAATTCAACTTTTCCCAAATGAGAAAGCCCTGTTAATTTTTTGGCAATTTGAACAAAACCGACTAACAAAAAAATGTTGGCATTTGGGCTCAGCTGAAATGCATTGACAGGCTGATGAATTGACCAATATGCATCATTATTTTCTTGTTTTAATTCCGGTTTAAAAACCTTACAACGTGAACCAATGAATTGTTCAAGTATTTTCAGTGCTTCTCCTAAATTTGGAGAAACTATGGCAGCCATTCCGACTGAACCATAACATGAAGCCGTCATGCTTAAAGCTAAATACCCTGCTAGTGCTGGCTCTTTGCATAACTCGATCGCCCGTTCAATAAGCTGATTTAAGATGTTGAATTCAACATACCAGTAAGGCTTTTCTAATTGGTCTAAAGTTATTCCGCTTCCATTTAAAAGCTGCTCACCAGAGACACCCCACCGCTTAACAGTCTCGACGATTAAATTAATATAAGTTCCGGGTAATTCTGGATTCATTAGCAACCCATATGAGCAAAATAAAATGGCGCGAAATGGTAAAAACTGTCAGTTCATGAACTATGCCATGCTTTTAAATTGATGCATAGTTATTCAAAACAAAATCCGCTGAATTGCACTAGACAGCACAATTTCTAAAAAAGAATACAGGTCCTCCCCTATGAACATTCTGATTGTCCATGCTCATCCAGAACCCCAGTCTTTCACCAATGCTCTAAAAAGTACAGCTAAGCAAACCTTAGAAGAATTGGGGCACAGCGTAGAAATTTCAGATTTATATGCGATGCAATTTAACCCGGTTGCATCCAAAGAAGATTTTTTAGAGCTTAACCAACCTGATTATTTTAACTATGCACTTGAACAAAGAAATGCCAGCAAAAATCAGCTTCTAGCTCCAGATATTCAAGCAGAAATTGAAAAGATAAAAAAAGCTGATCTCGTCATTTTAAATTTCCCACTTTATTGGACATCTGTTCCAGCAATTTTAAAGGGCTGGATTGATCGTGTGTTTGTCTCTGGACTTTTTTATGGGGGTAAACGGTTTTACAATCATGGTGGCATGGCAGGAAAAAAAGCGATGTTGTGTTTAACACTCGGTGGTAGAACACACATGTTTGGAGAAAACTCAATTCACGGACCAATCGAAAATTATTTATCCCCGATTCAACGTGGTACTTTGGCATATGCTGGTTTTGAAGTCTTACCTCCATTCATTGCTTACCATGCACCTTATATTAGCCGAGAAGCACGAGAAACCCTTCTTGAAGACTATGTAATCTACCTTACTCATCTGGACCAGCTTGAGTCATTAACATTTCCGAAGCTTGAGGAATTTGATGAAAAATTATATCCACTCTAATGCTATGTTTTAGCTCTTAAAATTAAACAACCGAATTTAGATCATTATTTTCGGTTTTCTTATTACACATAACTTTCAAATATAGAATCCAAATTCGCTCAAAAAATAGATCAAATGGTAAAAAAATTAAGGTAAACTTTTTCATAAAATGAATAATATAAAATTTAATCAATAATATACATATGTAGAGAAACTGGACTTATCAACTAAAAATGACAACCAATACTCATTTCATAATCACTTAATTCATATTTTTACAAAAAAATCTTTGACCATTTTTCTTGGATTTGTGACAAAAATGTCATAAAAACAAAGGACATTACTAATAGATAAAAAATATAAATATCAATCAATTAAATTAATTTAACAATGAAAATATTCCTTCATATTTCATTCATTATCGGCACTATTTGTATAAAAAGTGAGTACTCCTCAGTTCATATAACAGATTTACTCTTATTGTAATTATGCTATTTTTGTTACATGGAGTTATCAAAGCTTCTATTACTTGTAATTAGGAGCTTTGAAGGCAACACAGTTTAAACGGTTTAACTCTGTTACTTTTAAAAAAATGTCTTGAAGTTCAAGGAAAGATTAAAATGAAATTAAAACATCTGAGCACTGCAATGATTTTAGCAACGCTGCCTGCAACTGGGGTTTTTGCAGCAGCATTGGATCGCTCTGGACAATCGATGTCTGCATTTTTGCAGCCTGGGAACTACTTTGAAGCGGGAATTTCTGTTTTAGACCCCGATGTATCAGGTAAAGAAGCAGGATCAAGCGCAACTCGCCGTGATATTAGCGATATGGGGGAGGATTATTTTTTCCCAAATGCAGCTTTAAAACTACAACTTAACGATAAATTCTCATTTGGTTTAATTTACGATCAACCTTTTGGTGCAGATGCAGAATATTCTGGGAAAAATGTATTTGTATCAGACTCTTCTAATACAATTTTAGCCCAAGACAGATTAGATGTAATTCGTGCCAATACTATTGATACAACTTTTAATGGATTAACTAGCGATCAGCGTGTCGGTGCTGCTCTACAAGCCCAAGGAGTTGATTTAAGCACTGATGCCGGGAAAGCAAAATTTGCTGCTACTTTAAATGCTTATAATAATGATGCAGCTACGAAAGCTGCTATCGATGCGGGCGTAAAACAAGGCGTTGCAGCAAGAGTAGATGCTGGTATAAATGAAATTAATGGTTTACTTGGCAAAGGTGGCACCAAAGTTGAAGTTGATACTCAAAACCTTGCTATGGTTTTTGGTTTTCAACCAAATAAAAACTGGAACCTCTATGCAGGTGGTGTATATCAAACAATTAAAGGAAATATTAGCCTCCGTGGACAAGCTTATAGTATCTACAATGGCTATGATGCAGACATCAAAGAAACTGGCGGTGTGGGTTGGTTAGCAGGTTTTGCTTATCAAATTCCTGAAATTGCCCTTAAAGCTTCTTTAACTTATCGTTCTGAAGTTGACCATGACGTCAATATTCGTGAAAATTTGCCTACACTTCCTGCTCTTTCATTATTAGGGCAAGCTGCTGCGGCCGATGCAATTAAAAATAGCTCAGCAGATACTACAATTACAACACCTCAATCAGTTAACTTTGATTTCCAAACAGGCATCATGGCTGACACTGTTGCGTTTGCCAACATTCGTTGGGTGAACTGGAAAGATTTCTCTGTTCAGCCATACAAATTTGGACAACTATCAAAAGTTGTAGGTCCTATTGTCAACCGCCCAAATGGCTTCGATTTAGTTAGCTATACAGATGACCAATGGACAGTAACCACAGGTGTTGGTCGCAAACTCAATGATAAATGGGCTGGTAACATTTCTGTAGGTTGGGATTCTGGTGCTGGTGACCCAATCACAACTTTAGGCCCAACTGAAGGTTACTGGAACGTAGGTTTAGGCCTTCAATATAGTCCAACTCCACAGACATTTATTGCAGGTGGTGTAAAATACTTCTGGTTGGGTGATGCCAAAGCTCAAACTGGTGCGCAAGCGGGCGGTGATGAATATGTTGCAGAATTCTCTGACAACAACGCTATCGCTTATGGTTTAAAACTTGGTTATAAATTCTAAGTTTAAAAAATTATGTATATAAAAAAGGCGCTTAAAGCGCCTTTTTTATTATTTATTCTTAAGCTGGGATTGTACGCTGTGAAACTGAACGAATTGCTTCTTTTAATGCATCATATCCGTGAATCGCTGGAAATTGTGGAAACTCAGCAATCACATTTTCTGGTGCATCAAACAAGAAACCGTGGTCAGCTTCACCAAGCATGGTTGTATCGTTATACGAATCACCAGCAGCAATTACACGGAAATTTAAACCATGTAATGCTTTAACCGACTCACGTTTTTGATCGGGTTGACGTAGTTTATAAGCGGTAATCATACCTTCTTCATCTGTCTCTAACTTATGACAGAAAATTGTTGGCCATCCTAATTGCTTCATTAAAGGATGTGCAAATTCATAGAAAGTATCTGACAAGATCACAAGTTGGAAATGAGTACTTACCCATTCAACAAACTCTTTTGCACCTGGTAATGGTCCCATCTCAGCAATAACTTCTTGAATGTCGTTTAAGCCTAAACCGTGTTGTTTTAAGATATTAAGGCGCTGAGTCATTAAAACATCATAATCCGGAATATCACGAGTTGTTGCTTCGAGTTCTTTAATCCCTGTTTTTTTAGCGAAATTGATCCAGATTTCAGGAACTAAAACCCCTTCAAGATCTAGGCATACGATTTCCATGAATGCTTCCAACGTTGGTTAAAAATTGCTGTATCATACCATTAAGATTTTCAGTTTTGCGTTGTTATTGATCAAATCAATTTTATTCATAAGGATCGAAATTAAAGTGCTAAGCACTTTATCAACTATCCTTTAGAATATTTTTCATAACTCAATGCGCCCAAGCCTTTTGCCAGGAACACACATGACCGTTATTCCGACTATTGATATCGTAGATGCTCTTGCTGCTGAATATGCAACCAAAAGCCCTCGAGAAATTTTAGAACTTGCCTTAAGCCAACAAGGTGAAATTGCAATTTCGTTTTCGGGAGCAGAAGATGTTGTGTTAATTGATATTGCTTCACGCTTAGGCAAACCTTTCCGTGTATTTAGTCTCGACACAGGCCGCCTGCATGCCGAAACTTATCAATTTATTGAAACTGTCCGTAAACACTACAATATCAATATCGAAATTTGTTTCCCTGAATCTGAAGCTGTTCAAAACATGGTAAACGAAAAAGGTTTATTCAGCTTTTTTACAGATGGGCATCAAGAATGTTGCGGTATTCGAAAAGTTCAGCCTTTGCGTAAAAAACTTGCGACTTTAGATGGCTGGATTACGGGGCAACGTAAAGATCAAAGTCCTGGTACGCGTACAGAGATTCCTGTAGTACAAGCTGATGCAGGTTTCTCGGGTCCAGGTAAGCAACTCATTAAATATAATCCTCTAGCGAACTGGACAAGTGCTGAGGTATGGAGCTACATCCGTATGATGGAAATTCCATATAACCCTCTTCATGAGCGCGGTTTTGTTTCTATTGGCTGTGAACCATGTACGCGACCTGTATTACCAAATCAACATGAGCGTGAAGGACGCTGGTGGTGGGAAGAAGCCACTCAAAAAGAGTGTGGCTTACATGCTGGTAATATGAAAAAGTAATTGGATATCAAAAAACCACTGGCAAATCAGTGGTTTTTTTTATGTCATGTTCCGTACACAAAGTCATATTTTCTCTACTCTAAACGCTATATACTTAATTTTACGGTTCTATAATTCTAATAAGAGCTCATATAAGGGCTTCTTAGAAAAATGCATGAGGCACAATGATTTATGCGTCCATTACACCCAATTGATTTCATTTTTCTGTCACTTGAAAAAAGACAGCAACCCATGCATGTAGGTGGATTATTTTTATTTGAAATTCCTGAAAATGCACCAGAAACCTTTGTACATGATTTAGTAGAAGATATTAAACGGTCAAAGAGCATTCCTATCCCTCCCTTCAATAACCGTTTAAGTGGTCTATTTTGGGATGAAGATGAAGAATTCGATATCGATCATCACTTTCGCCACATTGCTTTGCCTCATCCTGGCCGTATTCGTGAACTTCTGGTGTATATTTCACAGCAGCATAGCTCACTAATTGATCGCGCAAAGCCACTTTGGACTTGTGACATTATTGAAGGAATCGAGGGCAATCGTTTTGCCATGTATTTTAAAATCCATCATGCAATGGTAGATGGTGTTGCTGGTATGCGTTTGATCGAGAAATCTCTGTCAAAAACGCCGGAAGAGAAACATGTTGTTCCTTTATGGTGTGTTGAGAGTAAAAGAGCTAAGCGGCTAAAAGTACCAACTCCAAGTACTAGTAAAATTAAGAGTATTTTAGGCGGTATTAAATCTCAACTCGACATAGCTCCAAAAGTTATGCACGAGCTATCTCAAACAATATTCAAGGAAATGGGTAAAAATCCTGATTATGTTTCTACTTTTCAGGCACCAGTTTCTATTTTGAACCAAAGAGTTAGTGCTTCACGTCGTTTTGCGGCCCAATCATTTGAATTAAGCCGCCTTAGAAAAATTTCAAAAGCATTAGGCGTGACGATTAATGATGTTGTCCTAGCTGTATGTTCAGGCGCTTTACGTGAATATTTGATTAGCCAAAACAGCTTACCTAAAAAGCCACTTATTGCCTGGGTTCCAGCTTCATTACGTACAGATGATTCTGACATGAGTAACCGAATTACCATGATTTTGGCAAATTTAGGGACGCATAAAGATCAACCGTTAGAGCGTCTAGAAATCATTCGCCGTAGCATGCAGAATTCAAAGCAACGCTTTAGCCGCATGACTGCGAATGAAATTTTAAACTATAGTGCGGTTGTTTATGGTCCGGCAGGATTAAACATCATGTCAGGAATGCTTCCTAAGCGTCAGGCGTTCAATTTAGTGATTTCCAATGTACCAGGACCACGTGAGCCGCTTTATTGGAATGGCGCGAAATTAGATGCACTCTACCCTGCTTCGATTGTCATGGATGGACAAGCTCTAAACATTACCATGACCAGTTATTTAGATAAGCTTGAAGTTGGATTAACAGCTTGTCGAAATGCTTTGCCGAAAATGCAAAACCTTTTGACTCATTTAGAAGATGAGATTCAACGTTTTGAAGAAATTATTGCAGAGAAACAGCTGAAACATCATTCAGCAAGTTAGAAAAAGTTAAGGGGCTTTGAATTGGCCCCTTATTTTTTGATTGTGCGGCACTGGTTAAGCAACTGATGACATACTGAACGAATCATTGCAGTTGTGATTGGTACTTCTTTACCTTGGTCATTCAACATATAGCAGCTATTTACTGGCGTGCTTTCTAAAACATGTTTAAGACCGTTGCTAATTAAGTTTTCACTTACATTCATGGGTTATACCTCTTATTGTTTGCTAAGACGTTTAATAGGGAGAACGTCTAGGGCTACTGTATGTAAGTAGTATTTAAAATTCATGAATGAAAGTAAAATTTCAGTTGTAACAAGGATTAAGCGATATCTTGTTACAACTTTAACTTAAAATGATATCGTATTGCTCTTGCGTATATAAATTTTCGACCTGAAATTTAATAACACGGTTAATAAAATGCTCTAAATCGGCTACTGCTGGTGCTTCTGCTGTTAATAATCGGTCAATCACAGAAGGATGGGCAACAACAGTAAAGCCACTCGTTGACTCAAATGCGCGGGTATATCGTAATATCTCACGAAATATTTCGTAACACACTGTCTCCGCTGTTTTGACAAAACCCCGCCCTTGGCATGTTGGACATGATTCACATAACAAGTGTTCTAATGATTCACGAGTTCGTTTACGCGTCATTTCGACCAGACCAAGTTCTGACACTTGAGTAATTTTGGTCTTCGCGTGATCTCGCTCAAGCATTTTCTCAAACTGACGCATCACCTCTTCACGATGAGTTGCTTCTTGCATGTCAATAAAATCAATAATGAGAATCCCCCCCAAATTACGCAGTCTAAGTTGACGTGCGATAACTTGAGTCGCCTCCATATTGGTTTTAAAAACCGTATCCTCAAGACTACGACCACCTACATATGAACCTGTATTAACGTCAATCGTTGTCATGGCTTCAGTCTGGTCGATCATCAGATAACCGCCCGACTTCAAAGCTACGCGAGTTTGTAAGGCTTTTTGAATATCTTCTTCAACATTATAAAGATCAAATAGTGGTCGCTCGCCCGGATAATGAATGAGACGACTCTTCATATTCGGGACAAATTCATCTACAAACTCAAGCAGTTTTGCATGAATCTCTCGCGAATCTACATAAATCTTTGCAGTTTCTTCGCTTGCTAAGTCGCGAATAATACGTTGAGGTAATGGAAGTTCTTCAAAAATTAAAGAAGGAACAGCAACGTCGGTCTGTTTACGCTGAATGTACTCCCACAATTTGCTCAGATAGCACATGTCCTGTGCAATTTCTGCCTCATCCACACCTTCTGCAGCCGTACGGACAATCACGCTACCGGGTAAATTATGCTCAGATTGAATACCTTCAATAATATTACGCAGACGATCTCGCTCTTCTTCAGACTCAATACGCTGCGAAACACCAATATGGTTGCCATATGGCATTAAAACCAAATAGCGAGAAGGGATTGAAAGATCTGTACTTAGACGTGCACCTTTTGTGCCCAACATATCTTTCATTACTTGGACAGTAAGGGTTTGCCCAGGATGTAATAGCTCAAAGACATTTGGGGTAGGCTGCGAACGAGGCCAAACCATATCATTGATATGTAAAAAGGCTGTTCGAGACAAACCAATATCAACAAAGGCAGCTTGCATGCCCGGAAGCACTCGCACAACTTTACCCTTGTAGATATTGCCGACTAGACCACGTTTAACTGTACGCTCGACATACAGTTCATTAACAGTTCCATTTTCGATTAATGCCACCCGACACTCCATAGGCGTGACATTAATAAGTAGTTCTTCTGACATACATAAACTCAAAGCATTATAAAATTTTTATTAAAGAGTCAGAGAAGCTGTTAACTTTAACGTTGTCTAGTGTTCATCGACAATGCTATTCAATGAAGAATGATAACAACCCCTTATGTCTTTACTCTTTTGAATAACTGTGCAAATTCGTATAAAGGAAGTCCTACCACATTACTATAACTTCCTTGAATTTGGGGAATATATTGCGAGGCAATTCCTTGAATTGCATATCCACCCGCTTTTCCAACAGGCTCACCCGTGGTCCAATAATCTTCCATATCCTGTGTAGTCAGGCGCTGAAACTCAACTTGTGTTTGCACTACCTGACTTAACATCTGTTGTTGAGTCGCAACGCACAGTCCAGAAAACACATCATGCCAACGTCCAGATAATTGTTTCCAGATTTCAAAGGCATGATTTTTCGATTCAGGCTTACCAATAATTTGACCATCAAGTCCCAGACTTGTATCGGCAGCAATAACAATTGCTTCTGGAAAAAGCTTCAATACAGTCTGAGCTTTTTCTCTAGCCAACCGTTCAACATAATGATGAACCAGCTCATTTTCATGAACAGACTCATCAATGTCAGGACTATAGATTTCAAAATCTAAGCCTAGCTGTTGCAACAGCTCCTTCCGACGAGGAGAGCTAGATGCTAAAACTATATGCGCCATTTTGCCAAACAATAATAGACGACTGGCCACGTGATGATACTTGTCATCAAAGGTTGCCAATGTCTAGCAATCGAAAAATGAATTCCACCCATCGTCTGTGTTACCCACATAAATGCTAAATGGGCAATAATGACCAACGTTGCTATCGTCCATAAATTAACAAAAGTTAAAATACGGCGTTCCCGAATTAAAAAACGGGTAAGAAAAGTCACAATTACAAAACTTAAGGCATTGAGCCCTAAAGGCGCATCAAGCAGTAAGTCTGTAAAAATCCCCATCCCAAATGCAAACCAGACCCCACACCATGTTGGCTGACATACTACCCAAAATAGCATGATCATCAACATGAATAGTGGCCGCCATCCTGAAATATCATAAGATAGCGGATAAACCATGAGTACAGAACCCACAATAACGGAGAGAATAATTCCCCATAATGGGTCTTTACGCTTTTCTCGTTTAAGTTTAGCGATCGGCATACGGCTGCTCCTTCGCTAATGATTCAGAGAAAAGTACAACTACATGATGGCCTGTTGCTAATTGTGCTGATGGTGTTACATCAATTTCAGCAAACTCACCTGAATTATGGCGTTTTATTTTGGCCACTGTACCCACTGCGTAACCTGCTGGGAAATGTTCACCCAAGCCTGAGCTAAACACTTTATCACCCACCTGAATATTCGCACTGGTCGGGACATATTCCATTTTTAAACGGCCCAAATCACCTGTACCAGAAACAATCGCCCGCATTCCAGTACGCTCAAGACGTACCGACAGTGAATGTTCTTTATCTGATAACAACATCACACGTGAGCTATGAGGGTATACATTAATAATCTGCCCCATAATCCCCTTATCATCCAGAACCGTTTGACCGACCTTTAGATGGTCCGTAGAGCCTCGGTTAATAATGATGATATGGCGTAATGGGTCTGCATCTGTCCCAATCACTTCGGCAATTTCCATACGACCATCAATAATTAACGGTGTATCAAGAAGGCCTCGTAAACGGGTATTTTCAGCTGACAGTTCAGAAAGCTTCTGTAAGCGGACTTGAGCTTGTAAAAGCTCAGCCTGCATCGCGGTATTTTCACGACGCAGTTGTGCTTCAGATTTTGTTTGTTGATTCAGCCATTCTCTCGACAGTACCGGATAACTAGCCAATGCATAAATTGGGTTATATGCAGCGTACAAGACATCCCTTGCTGGCTGAATTACATAAGGCATGCGCCAATCAAAGAACAGCACAACCAAACATGTAATGACCGCAATAATGAACGAGCGGAAAGATGGCGGCTGTCTTGAAAAAATATTCGGTTGCACCGCCTAATCCTTAAACTTAACCGACGAAAAGCATGTCATGGTTCGGGTTGTCGAAGAATTCTAATACTTTACCACCACCACGGGTTACGCAAGTAAGAGGATCTTCAGCAACAACAACTGGTAAACCAGTTTCTTGAGCCAATAACTTGTCAAGGTTACGAAGTAGCGCACCACCACCTGTCAACACAATACCGCGCTCAGCAATATCAGAAGAAAGTTCAGGAGGAGTTTGCTCAAGAGCAGATTTCACAGCGCTTACAATGCTTTGTAACGGATCAGAAATAGCTTGAGTAATTTCGTCAGAAGTTACGGTAATTGCACGAGGCACACCTTCTGCAAGGTTACGGCCACGTACTTCGATTTCTAATGTTGTACCATCAGAAACAGCCATGCCTACTTCTTTTTTAATAATTTCAGCAGTAGTTTCACCAATCACACAACCGTGAGCTTTACGAACATAATTGATGATTTGCTCATCAAAAACATCGCCGCCGATGCGTAAAGAGTCAGCATAGACACAACCTTGCAATGAAATAATTGCAATTTCTGTTGTACCGCCACCAACATCCACAACCATAGAACCACATGCTTGTTCAACTGGCATACCTGCGCCAATTGCTGCTGCCATAGGCTCTTCAATCAAACGAACATCACGGGCACCAGCATTAAATACTGCTTCGCGAATCGCACGACGCTCGACCAAAGTTGATTTACATGGTACACATACAACTACACGAGGTGCAGGTGGGAACAAACGTTTTTCGTGAACTTTACCAATAAACTGATTCAACATGGTTTCAGTCACTTCAAAATCCGCAATTACACCGTCTTTCATTGGACGAATTGCAGAAATATTCGCAGGCGTACGGCCCAGCATTTGCTTAGCATCTAGACCTACAGCAGCAACAATTTTTTGTGAACCACTGTGACGAATTGCCACAACTGTTGGTTCATTTAATATAATGCCGCGGCCTGGTGCATAAATAAGTGTATTTGCTGTACCTAAATCAATGGCTAGATCCGGCGAAAACAAGCCAATTAGTCGTTTTAGAATCACGGTTCGTTCTCAGTTAAACTTTCATGTGGATGCAAGGTGGCAACTTTAAACTAAATGTGATGATTTGAACAAGTCAATCGCTTATTATAACGCACGATATTTTGAAAATTTTTAATACTGATTAGGTGATGTTATGTCTACATCGGATGCACAGCATTCAGCAGATTTAAATGCACAAACAGTTTCAGCAATCGCCAATCTTGCTCGATTGTCGCTCAATGATACGCAATCTGCTGAATATGCTCAAAGTCTAAATAAAATTTTAGGCATGATGGAAACCTTAAAAGGCATTGATACGGAAGGCGTAGAACCTTTGAAAAGTCCTTTTGACAATCCTCAACCTTTACGTGCTGATGTGGTAACTGAAAGCAATCATCGAGATGAATACCAAGCAGTTGCGCCTGCAACTCAAGATGGTTTGTATCTTGTTCCTCGCGTGATTGAATAACTTTTACTCAATTAACCCATCTTCCCTATTTTGAATGTAAAGAAATTTTACTCATGACTGATTTACATCGCTTATCAATTCGTGAACTTGCTGAGGGCTTAAGCCAAGCGAAGTTTTCATCTCGCGAACTGACTGAACACTATTTAAAACGTATTGCTAAAATTGACCCACTGGTAAAAAGCTACGTGACGGTTACGCCTGAACAAGCGCTTGCTGAAGCCGACGCTGCCGATGCTGCATTAAAAGCAGGTAATGCAACCGCTTTAACGGGTATTCCTCTTGCGCATAAAGATATCTTTTGTACCAAAGGCATTAAAACAACTGCCGGTTCAAAAATACTAGACAACTTCATCTCTCCATACGACGCAACTGTTGTTGAAAAAACTAAAGCAGCTGGTCTGGTCACTTTAGGTAAAGTGAACATGGACGAGTTTGCAATGGGTTCAACTTCAGAAAGCTCGTATGTTGGTGCAACAAGTAACCCATGGGCACTCGACCACGTTCCTGGTGGCTCATCAGGGGGTTCTGCTGCGGCTGTAGCAGCTGATTTAGCACCTTTTGCTACAGGTACTGATACAGGTGGCTCAATTCGTCAACCTGCCTCTTTCTGCGGTTTAACAGGCTTAAAACCAACCTATGGTCGTGTATCTCGTTTCGGGATCATTGCTTATGCATCATCTTTAGACCAAGCGGGTCCAATGGCTCGTTCTGCCGAAGACTGTGCTTACCTCATGAATGTAATTGCAGGTCATGATGCAAAAGACTCGACTTCGGTTAAAAAAGAAGTTGATGACTACGTTGCAAACTTAAACAACACATCTGTAAAAGGTTTACGCATTGGTATTCCTAAACAGTACTTTAACGTTGCAGGCTTAGATGCTGATGTAAAAGCACGTGTTGAAGAGTCTTTGAAAAAGCTTGAAGAAATGGGTGCAACACTTGTTGAGATTGACCTCAACATGACTGAAGCCTATGTTCCAACGTATTACCTCATCGCGCCAGCAGAAGCATCTTCTAACTTGTCACGTTACGATGGTGTTCGTTACGGCTACCGCTGTGAAAACCCTGCTGATTTGATGGATCTTTACAAACGCTCTCGTTCAGAAGGTTTTGGTCCAGAAGTTCAACGTCGTATTCTCATTGGTACTTATGCGCTTTCTGCGGGTTATTACGATGCTTACTATGTGAAAGCACAAAAAGTACGTCGTTTAATTCAACAAGACTTCTTAAAAGCATTTGAAAATGTGGACGTGATTGCGGCTCCTGCTGCTCCAACAACTGCATATAAAATTGGTGCGAACTTAAGCCCAACAGAAATGTATTTAGGCGATATTTATACACTTGCAGTGAACTTGGCAGGCTTACCAGCGATTAATGCTCCTGTTGGTTTTGATAAAGACAGCTTACCTGTAGGCTTACAGTTGATTGGTAACTATTGGTCAGAATCACAATTATTGTCGATTGTTCATCAATACCAACAAAACACCGATTTCCATACTCAACGTGCGGCAATTGCTGAGGAGAACGCATAATGGCTGAAGCTCAAAAGTTGAAATTGATTGACGGTTGGGAAGTCGTTATTGGTATCGAGATTCACACTCAGCTTGCAACCAATTCTAAAATTTTCTCTGGTTCATCGACTGAATTTGGTCAAGACCCAAACACGCAAGCGAGCCTTGTGGACTTGGCAATGCCGGGTGTACTTCCAGTTTTGAATGAAAAAGTGGTTGATCTTGCAATTCGCTTCGGTCTTGGAATTGATGCTTACATCGACCAAGCATCAGTATTTGCACGTAAAAACTACTTCTACCCTGACTCGCCAAAAGGCTACCAAATTAGCCAAATGGACAACCCGATTGTGGGCTTGGGGCACATCGACATTCAGCTTGAAGATGGTACGACTAAACGCATTGGCGTAACTCGTGCTCACCTTGAAGAAGATGCTGGTAAATCCGTACACGACCAATTTGAAGGTATGTCTGGCATTGACTTAAACCGTGCTGGTACACCTTTACTTGAAATCGTTTCTGAACCAGACATGCGTTCAGTTGAAGAAGCTGTTGCTTACATTAAAGCGATTCATACATTAGTACGTTGGTTAGGTATTTCTGACGGTAACATGGCAGAAGGTTCATTCCGTGCGGACTGTAACGTATCTTTACGTCGTCCGGGCCAACCTTTTGGTACGCGCTGTGAACTTAAAAACCTCAATTCATTCCGTTTCATTGAGCAAGCGATCAATGTTGAAATTGAACGCCAAATGGAAATTTTGGAATACGACGGAAGTATCGACCAAGAAACTCGTTTGTTCGATCCAAACAAAATGGAAACGCGTTCAATGCGTTCTAAAGAAGAAGCAAACGATTACCGCTACTTCCCAGATCCAGACTTGTTACCTGTGATTATTGCTGATGAGCAAATTGAAGCTGCTCGCGCTGCACTTCCAGAGCTCCCTGCTGCTCGCCGTGCGCGCTTTATCGCAGACTTTGGTGTAACTGAGTACGATGCACATGTACTTACGCTCTCACGCGAAATGGCAGACTTCTATGAAGCTGTTGTGGCTGCTGCTGGCGGTGCGAAGCAAGGTAAAGTATCAGCAAACTGGGTAATGGGTGAATTCTCAGGTGCGTTAAACAAAGCTGGCCTAGACTTAGCAGACTCTCCTGTTTCTGCTGAACAACTTGGCGGCATGATTGCACGCATTATTGACAACACCATTAGCGGTAAGATTGCTAAACAAGTCTTTGGCTTTATGTGGGAATCGGAAGGTAAATCTGCCGATGACATTATTGCAGAAAAAGGCTTAAAGCAAGAAACTGACACAGGTGCAATTGAAGCGATCATTAAAGAAGTACTTGCAGCCAATGAAAAAATGGTTGAAGAGTACAAGTCTGGTAAAGAAAAAGCCTTTAACGGTCTTGTTGGTCAAGTCATGAAAGCTTCTAAGGGTAAAGCTAACCCTGCTCAAGTAAATGAATTAATGAAGAAGTTGATTGGTTGATTTCATTAGTCAACTCAAGAAAAAGCCTCGATTTATCGGGGCTTTTTTTACATCCTTATGAAACATCCTTCGACTAAAGAATGTGCTTTTTGCTAAAAATCATACTTTCATTGTGCTAATTTAAATTAAAAATTGAAATCACATATATTTTAAATAAGAGAGATAAATCATGTCTAAAAAGATTTTAATGTTGGTCGGTGACTATGCCGAAGACTATGAAACTATGGTTCCCTTTCAGTTCTTAACTGGTCTAGGTTATACCGTGCATGCTGTTTGCCCAAATAAAAAGAACGGCGACCATATTGCAACGGCTATTCATGATTTTGAAGGTGAGCAAACTTATAGTGAAAAACGTGGCCACAACTTCGCGATTAATTATGATTTTGATGCCGTTAATACCGAAGACTATGTAGGTCTAGTGATTCCGGGTGGTCGTGCACCAGAGTATTTACGCATGAATGATCGTGTTGTCGAAATTGTACGCGAGTTCGATAGAGTGAAAAAACCGATAGCAGCCGTATGCCATGGCGCTCAGTTACTGGCAGCGGCAGATGTATTACAAGGTCGCCTCTGCTCAGCTTATCCAGCATGTGCTGCCGAAGTAAAATTGGCAGGTGGACAATACGCAGATATTGCTGTGACTGAAGCAGTTACAGATGGTCATTTAGTGACTGCTCCAGCTTGGCCTGCACATCCAGCTTGGTTAGCTCAATTTGTGAAAGTTTTAGGGGCTACAATTACGATCTAAAGAGATCTCTTTATCCCAAATACAATAAAGCCTGCTGTTAGATAGCAGGCTTTATTACTAAAATAGAAAACTAGATTTTTATCTTGTAATCCCTAATTTATTCCAAATTTCTGGTGTTAAAAACGTCGTCACTAATTTATTTAAATCGATATAACGCAATGTACCTTGTAACTGCTGTTTAACGGCCGGGTCTTTAACAATATCTTCACCCGCACTTTGACCTAACTGTTGAAAAGCCTCTCCAACCGCCTTCACACCTTCAGCCTGAATTACAGCTTTGGTCTGAGCAGAACATTGCTCCACAATCACACGTTGTAAAACCTGAGCCAGTTTTTGGTCTAACTGATCTTTTTGCTCAGGCGTTACATTACTAAATGCTTTTAAATCTGGATGAGCAGCTAAAGCCGTAAATGTCCATTGAAGTACAGTAGTTTTGTCTGAAGCCGTTGTAGCCTTAACTAAACAATCACTGAGCTGATCAACCGTTGGTCCAGCCATCGCAATTTGAGTAGTCCCCAACACAGCAGCAGCCACACATATTGAACGGCTCAGGTGTGAAAACTTACGGCGAACAATAGCGTAAAGATGATGTGACATAGGTCTGGCTCCAATAAACAATCTGTTCTTTTTATCACAGAGTCACTAAAGTTACCTGTTATGACTCTGTAACCACAAAATACTTATTTCACCACAGACTCTATTCGATCAAGCTCCCACACTCCACCTGCTGCCAAGCCTTTACACATACCCGTCCACATATCCTTAGTATGTACAAAACTCTTACCATCCCACACCCATTCTTCACTTGCCCAGCAGTCTCCAATGCCTCTTCCCTTTTGAGCACTACTGATAATACCGCTATCAAAATCTGAAGCGGACTCAGTCACAAATGTTGCCTTACCATTTAAAGACTCATCTAACACCCAAGCACCATATCCTTCATTATAAGCCCCTCTCCAGCACAACGTAGTCGCCAGAACTTTCTTATTGGTTAGTTTATATAGCTCAATTTTCTGTGGTTCAGCTCCATCGCTATTACCGCCATAAACGCCTTCACAAAAGCCATCTTCTTTCTGATTCGGTTTAGCAGCCATCAAACTACGATGTATGGCTTGGTACTTTTTATTTTTAGGCTGTAAAGTTAAATAAGGTTTGTTTGAAGTCTTAATACGTTTAACAAGTAGTTTTGGCTCAGGCATAAGCACTTTGGTTTCATTGGCGCTGCCCTTTTTAACCAAAGCACCAACAGTTCCGATACGCTTCTGAAAATCATCCATTTTTAGTAACACAGCAGTCATTCCAGCATCGGAAATTTTCCATTCATGCTGAGCATTTTTAAATACAATTTCGGTCTTCTGTTTGGACTGCTGTAGTAAAGCATTGACTTGTGAGCTGTTGAGTTTACCCATAAGTGGTAACTCAGTACCATCTACAGTCACAGCGCCTAAATCTTTGCCATTTATATAAAAATGAATATTTTTAAGCTGGTTTGCTGGCATGCTTTGCTCATAGTCTGACAAAGCAAATTCAATCTGCACAGGTTGTTTTGGGCCTGTTTTACGTGTTAATAAAATTGAAGCTGGGTTATCACCATTTTCTTCATTTTGATACCCTGCAGCCTTACATGTTCCCGTATTGCTGCAAGAAACTTCCCACTCTTGGTGTGAAAATGAAATACCTTTGATGTCTTGAGCAAAACTATAAGAACTCATTACTGCCAAACAGCAAATTGAAAGCATATTTTTCATTATTTCATATCTCTATAAGTCTGTTTTATTATGAAGTTAACAATAGTGTTAAATTTTGAGTTACCGTCTAGTTTAAAAGAATATGCTAGATTTATATAAAATTTAAATTGATTACTTTCTAAAAATGAAAAAACTGAATTTTTTATTATTTACTGCATTTACCTGTCTAACCTCATCTGCTTATGCAGAAGTAAAAAGCTTTACTCCCCATTTCCCCAAATTTTATAGCTCTGCTGCAACCCGCAAAGCAGACAATCAGTTCTACACTCTAGGAGAGGCAAAATTTTTAAACGGCGTTACAGTTCCGTTTTATGGTGTTACTGCACAGAACCCAATGGAGGATGGTTTACTTAAAGATTTTGAAAAATGCACGCCTAAAAGCTGCCGTTTTAATTTTCAACTCGATGCTCAACATGCCAAGCAACTCAAGCTTCTTGCATTACCTGAAACAGGTTTAGTGCTCGTTCCAAGAAACTGGCAAGATGTGCAAGCAAATGCGGGTGCTAACGGGACTGGTTTTGCTCTAATAATGAGTACAGATCAAAAACAAGCAATAGAACTTTATGATTCTTCATTTTGTGTTGGCTGTGGACTACCAAATGCAACTCTTTATTTTCCTGAGCTGTTAAAAGAAAGTCTTGAAAATGAATTCGGTGATTATAAAGACCCTAAAAAACTAATTAACATTGTTCATCCTTCTAAGAAAGTGGCTTTTTTTAGTTATCAAATTCCACAAGTGAACAATAAAACGCATGGTATAGCTAAATATGATGATGAAGACACTTTTAACTATAAAGAGATTCAAGTCACCTTAGATAAATCTCAACAGTCTTTAGTAGGACCTATCCTTAATTTTTATAATACAACCCATTAATCCAATACTTATAAAAAACCCGCTTTCGCGGGTTTTCTTAATCACCAAATAGTTACCCGCTTCTCTGGTGGTAAATACATCTGATCATCTTCGTTTATTTTAAAAGCCTCATAAAATGGTTTTTGATTCATTAAAGCTCCATTGCCACGTACTTTATCAGGAGAGTGAGGATCTGTTTTTAAATAGATAACCGCTTGAGCTTCGCGGGTTTTCGCACGCCAAACTTGAGCCCACCCCATATAAAAACGTTGCTCACCAGTCCGTCCATCAATTACAGGGGCTGGCTTACCATCTAATGCAATTTGATAAGCCTTATAGGCAATTGCTAACCCGGAGTTATCTGCAATATTTTCCCCTAATGTTAATTCACCATTAACATGATAACCAGCAATCGGTTCATAACGGTTATATTGTTCAATCAACGCTTGTGTTTTAGCTTTAAAATGCTGATGATCTTCAGCATTCCACCAGTTTCTCATATTGCCCAATTCATCAAACTGACTCCCCTGATCATCAAAGCTATGACTAATTTCATGGCCAATCACAGCACCTATACCACCATAGTTCACTGCATCATCTGCCTTTATATTAAAAAAAGGTGGTTGTAATATCGCTGCTGGAAATACAATTTCATTCAATGATGGATTGTAATAAGCATTCACCGTTTGTGGTTTCATATACCATTCATCACGATCAACCGGCTTACCCAATTTATTAAGTTCATATTGGTATCTAAACTCACTTGCACGAATTATATTTCCAACTAAATCATTTTTAGCGATGTGCAGACCAGAATAATCACGCCACTTTTTTGGATACCCGATCTTTATTGACATGTGAGAAAGCTTTTTACGAGCTTGTATTTTCGTCGCAGGACTCATCCAGTCCAATTCTGTAATGCTTTGGTCATAAGCACGAATCAGATTTTGCACCAATAATTCTATCTGTTGTTTTTTCTCAGCAGGAAAGTATTTTTCAACATAAAGTTTGCCAATACCATCTCCCAGAACCTTATCAACAAGCTGTACACCACGCTTCCAACGCGCTTCTTGTTCAGTAATATCTCGAAGTGTCTTGTTATAAAAATCAAATTTATTATTTACAAAAGCGCTATTTAGTAATGGAGAAAAATTATTTATCAAATGCAATTTAAAATAAGCTTTCCATATATCTAAGGGTGTATCTTGAATAATTGTATTTAAGCCCTGAAAGTAGTCTGGCTGATTTACCTGAATAGTATTAATTTTTCCTTTTAATTCAGTTGCTGTTAGATAACCTTGCCAATCAAATACAGGTGTTAGTTTATATAAATCTTTGATTTTGTATTTATTGTAGCGTTTTGCAAGATTACGATTTTGTACATTACTCCATTGTATTTTTGCCAACTGAGTTTCAAGTTTTAAAATTTCCTGAGCATGTTGTGCTGCTTGCGAGTCTCCAGCAAGTGTTAAAGTTTTTTCAATATACTTTAAATACTGTGCACGAGTTTCAATAAATTTTTTATCATCTTTCAAATAATAATCACGGTCAGGTAGACCCAAACCACTTTGCTCCAAACCAGCCACCATTTCAGTAGATTGTTTCATATCCTGTTCAATGCTTAGACGGATTGGGCTATTGACATCAATACGAGCAAAATGTGCCATTAAAATTGCAATTTGATTCTTATTTTTCAATTTATCAATTTGATTTATCTTATTTTTTAGGGGACTAATACCTTGCTTCTCAATACTTTTTTCATCCATAAAGCTAGCATATAGAGTAGCTACTTTTTGCTCTAAACTACCATCCACCCACTTTTGACCAGAGAGCTCTTCTACAATTCCATGTACTTGGCTGATTGATAACTCACGGAGCTGATTAAAAGCTCCCCAACTTGCTTTATCAGCTGGGATTTCAGTATTTTTTAACCAAATACCATTTACATGTGAATAAAAATCGTTCTTTTCATTAATAGAGGAATCAATATATTGTTGATCTATACCTGATATTTTTTTGATTTGAGAATTTGTTACTAATTCCGCACGTACCAAATTAGCAGAAGTCATAAGTGCAATCGTAAGAGCACTTTTAAGTAAAATAGATTTCAAAGACTTAACCTCATATTTAAATATTTAATGATCTAAAACAATAGCTTAAAGTGATTATTTTTTATTAATTAAGCGAATGGCAAAATTAAAACCAATATAGAAGCAAGTTTTATACCGCGAAAATATAATATTTTCAAAAATATATTTTTATATAAATCAAAATTATAAACGAAGAAACTTACCAAATCTTTTATTCTACTAAATACTTAATATTCTAAAGATGCCATGGCTTGAACCAAGGCATCTTTCAGAGATATGATTACTTTTTAATCTAAAATTTTCTCAAATATTCTTAAACGCTTATAAATTGAAAGCAGTTCAATAATCGTTTTCCATGAACTAATTAAATATTGGAATGATTCACGGACTTTATCAAAAACATTACCTATTTGCGTAATTAAACCCAATGTCATTTTACCTGCGGCAATAGAAGGGAATAAAACAACTAGACTATATAAAATATCTAATTGGATATACCAAATACTAACTAAATTAAAATAAGAGTAATGCAGATATAAACGGAAATAATTCAGCCTAACACTTGAGAACAATTCTCTTAATGTTTTTGGCTGTGCACGCTCCTCATGATCCTCACCATAGACAAGTTCTTTACGATAGGCAGCTTCTACTTTTTGATTATTAAACTGTAAACCAGGTAATTTAATACCAACCACCATTAATAGAACAGTACCAAAAACAGCCCATACAATTGCAGCCCAGACCAATGAATGATCAATTTCACCTACAATAGGCAGTACTCTAACTTGTTTAGAAAGTTCAAAAAGAATAGGTAAAAAGGCAATTAAAACCATTATAGCCTTAACAAAATTTACTCCGAGGTCTTCTAAAACAGAGGCGAAACGCATGGTATCTTCTTGAACACGCTGTGAAGCCCCCTCGATATGACGAAGCTTTTCCCAATGCTCTGTGTAATATTCATTCATTGCTGTACGCCAGCGGAATACATAATGACTAGCAAAAAAAGCATTAATAACAGCTAAAGTCACACCGACCATCGCAATTAAAAGAAATGTAACTGTTCCCATATAAAGTTTATTAATATCACCACCACCGTGATCCAACATACTTTGAATGAGATTATAAAAAGGCCCATACCATGCATTAACAGCTACACTAACCTGAACGCTAAACCAGATATTGAATAAAATAAACGCCGAGCCCCACACAGACCAACGTTGCCAAGGGTTATTCGATATAGTCCTCCAGAAACCAGCAAAAAGCGCAGTAGAGACTAAAAACCAAACATAAAACCATAAGAAAGTGGGAGACCAAAAACGGCTCACACCTAATGGTGGTTGAACATCATGGTAGCCCTTAGCAAAGCCGATAAAAGTTCCCCATGTGTTCCCACCTGAGTACCAGAGCACCATATTGAGCGCGATCCAAATGACCGCAGATATAAAAAAATACCTTGGTGATGGAAAAAATGATTTGAACATTGAGCGTGGATATCCCTATATTTCTTCAAATTTACAATGAAAGGAATACTAAAACCTAAACCTTAAAATTGTGAAGGGTAAAGTTTAGAGAATTGTCAGTTTTTCCTGTTCCATTGAAGGATTTGATCGTTTTTTTGTAAATTAATCCCTTTTTTGGCAATTTAATCCATTTAAATTACCTTGTATATGACTCTCGATAGAGCCATATACAGCTTTTATAACACAGTGATATCAGAGATTAAATCTCTTCTTTACGAACAATATAGCCTTCTAATTGCATTGCTTGAATGAGCAAATCTAGGTCTGAGGCACTCTTTAACTCTACATCAACGCTTACAGCGCTTTCTTTGGCACGGCTTGTTGCCGCAAAGCGTTCATGACGTAGTTCATAAATATTACCACCTTGCTCAGCAATAATGGCCGTCAAACGAGCTAAAGCACCTGGATTGTCCGGTAATTCAACACGAATACGAACCATACGGCCTGTACGGGTTAAATGGCGTTGTAATACAGAGACCATAACACGTGTATCAATATTTCCACCCGACAGCACCACACCTAATTTATGACCTAAAAATAGATTGGGACGCGACATAATTGCAGCAATACCTGTCGCTCCTGCTCCTTCACATACTGTTTTTTCAATATTAAGTAATAGTGCAATCGCTTCTTCAATCATGTCCTCAGTAACAACGACAATGTCATCAACATATTCTTTAGCAACTTGGGTCGTAAGCTCACCTGGAGTTTTTACCGCAATACCTTCAGCAACAGTAGAGCCCATTGAAACCGCATGTTGATAATTGCAAAGTAGTTTTGCCATACTTGGGTATACAACTGACTGCACCCCAATAATTTTGATTTTTGGATTGATCGCTTTAGCAGCAATTGCAATACCAGAAATTAAACCACCACCACCAATTGGCACAACCAAAATATCCAGATCAGGCACAGCCGCAAGCATTTCAAGTGCAATGGTGCCTTGACCCGCAATAATTTCAGCATCATCAAATGGGTGGATAATCGTTAAAGATTCTTCTTGTGCAACACGATGCATTTCAGCAGCAGCTTCTGAAAAGTCCTGCCCATGCAAAATAACGCGCGCACCGTACTCACGTACTCGTTGCACCTTAACATTTGGCGTAGATTTCGGCATTACAATAGTTGCAGTCACACCTGTCCGCTGAGCATGGTAGGCTACACCTTGTGCGTGATTGCCTGCCGAAGCTGCAATAACACCATGTTGCTTTTCTTGCTCAGATAAACACAACAGTTTATTCAGAGCACCCCGCTCTTTAAATGAAGCTGTAAATTGTAAGTTTTCAAATTTCAACCACATCTCAGCCCCTAAGGTTTTAGAAATGGTCTCTGAGAAAACAAAGGGAGTTTTTACAACTAAACCTTCCAAACGCTCTGCGGCAGCATGAACATCATCTAATGTTGGAAAGCCATTTTTAACCTGTTGCTGTATCATTTATCCAGTCAGCCTCAATACACTACAAATCAATTATTTTTAAAAAACGGCAACAATATTTCATATTAACCATTAGAGTTTTCAGCATATCCAACATGTCTCTAATATACAAAAAATTTTATTCCAAAAATTGAAGATTTAGACTTCCATAAAAAAAGCCCTATGTGGGCTTTTTTTATAATTTTCAGAATATTAACGTTTATTTATTGGCTTTGAGCACTCAAGCCTTCCGTAGACATATTTTGTTCAGCTATTTTTTCATCAATAGCAAACTGAATATCAGAAAGCTTGGCATTAGCTGCATCTATACCAGATTTCATAGTAGCTTCACGGCCTTTGACATCAAAAATATGTGCTTTTTCTCTTAAATCTGGCTGAATAACAACATCTGCATATTGTAATTCTTCTGCTGCCAAACGCCCTTGCATGATATTAATATTCTGGTTAAACAGTCCCCAGACATTCGATGTTTCTGTGTAAATAGGCTGAGCTAAAATATCAACTGCAATAATGACATCAGCCCCTAAATCACGAGCTACTTCAACCGGTACAGGACTCACCAACCCACCGTCTACATATTCAGATTTACCAATTTTAGTCGGCACAAACATACTCGGAATCGAAGCAGAGGCTCTCACGGCTTGCCCAGTATTGCCGTAGTTAAATACGGTCTTAGTGCCATGCTTCAGTTCAGTTGCCACCACATACATTGGAATCTTCATTTTTTCGAGTGGCATATTATTTACTTGCTGGTTAACGTAGTTCTCTACTTTTTTACCATCAAAAAAACCTTTTAGACCGATACTAATGTCACGGACGTCACCAGCTTTCATTTTTAAAGCAGTATCACGCAGTTCAGCAGGTGTTTTACCACTCGCATAAATTGCCCCAACAATACTACCCGCACTCGTACCTACAATAAAATCCGGGCGAATACCATGTTGTTCTAAAACTTCAATCACCCCAATATGAGCATAACCTCGTGCTCCACCGCTACCCAATACAAGCGCAACAACAGGACGTTTTTGCATTTTTTTAATTCTTGCAAAAGGTTGATCGACAGGACGAGCATAAGCTTCTGTCGTTTGCGGTTTTAGAGCAGCAGACAAGTGTGTGGTGGTCTGGCATCCCGCCAACACCATAGAGAGTCCGAGAACCCACAATTTAAGCTGTTTCATGGCCCATCTTCGCACTATGAGGTTTAAGTTCGGATTGCAATTTTAGTTGCTACTTTCGTGAAAAGCTGTAGTGAATTTATTTAATTTGTCATGTTTAAAATTTAGACTCAAGTATTTTATTTGTCCCCTATATAAAAAAGGCCCCTTATGTATAAGAGGCCTTTTGAAACTTACCAGATATCTGAATCAACTTTTTTCTTCAATTCCGGATACTTGTCAATTTTAAACTCAGGCTCTTTAATGCCTCGTTTTAATTGCTCGCGGTAATCTTTTAACAAAGTACGTGCCATTGGCGTTAATAGTAAAATTGCAATCAAGTTAATGGTTGCCATGATACCCATAAACAAGTCAGCCATTGACCAAACGAGTGGAACACTACCGATTGCACCGAAGTACACCATCACCAATACGAAAATTCGGAAGATAAACATGACTTTCGGGTTGTTATTAATAAACTGTACATTACCTTCTGCATAAGCATAGTTACCTAATACAGCTGAATAACAGAATAAGAATAATAGAACCGCTAGGAAATCAGATCCCCAATGCCCAACTTGAGTTTCTAAGGCACGTTGTGTTAATTCAACACCAACAAAACCTGCGTCTTGGTAAACGCCAGAAACTAAGATGATGATTGCAGTACTTGTACATACAATGAACGTATCTACGAATACACCAAGCATCTGTACTAAACCTTGGTTTACAGGATGTTTTACATCAGATGCAGCAGCTGCGTTTGGCGCAGAACCCATACCTGCTTCGTTTGAGAACAAACCACGTTTAATACCTTGCATCATTGCCATTGACACTGCCGCACCGAAGAAACCACCTGCCGCAGCATTGAAGTGGAAAGCTTCAGTCACAATCAGCTTTAAAATATCAGGCAAAATTGCATAGTTACTAATTGCAATATAGAGAGCAACGGCTAGATAAAGACCCGCTTTTAAAGGTACAAACATCTCTGCAAATTTAGCGATACGTTTAATACCACCAAAAATTGCCAATGCAACCATAACGACAAGCGCAAGGCCAACCCATGAAATTTCTAGATCAACACCACCTAAATGAGCAATAAGATTAGCTTTGTCCCAACCCCAAGCATGTGAAGAAGCATTAGCAATCGCATTAATTTGGACTGAGTTGAATACGAAACCGTAGGTAAAAATGAGTGCTAGTGCGAAAACCACACCAAAGGTTTTACTGCGTAAACCTTGGGTAATATAGTAAGCTGGTCCACCGCGGAACTGTTTAGTCTTGTTATCTCGAACTTTAAAAAGCTGAGCAAGTGTAGACTCAATAAAAGCAGAGCTCATACCAAGTACGGCAGTTACCCACATCCAGAACACAGCGCCAGGGCCACCAATTGCGATCGCAATTGCCACACCTGCAATGTTACCCACCCCAACACGGCTTGCAAGACCCGTTACAAAAGCTTGGAAAGGTGTAAGTCCATGCTCATCTTCGCCTTCTGTACGGCTGCTTTTCATGACACGGATACTTTGCAAGAACATGCGGATCTGCACTGCCCCCGTTAAGACCGTATAAAAAATACCGACAGCCAGCAAGAAAATAACCAGAAAATCCCATAAAGGATCATTAAAAAATTGTACCCACGACATCAGTGTGGCATTGAGTTGTTCGTTCATACTCGGTCCGCTTACGTTCTTGCTAATGTGCTAATAGCACAAGCCAAAATACTGCAATAAACAAAAAAGCCCCTCAAAATAGGGACTTCTTCAGTACATTTAAGGAAAAACTTTTAATGTCACTTGAATAGCAATTAACGTCACAAGTTTAAGCAACATAATGCCCAGCACTAAGCCTTTGAAGGTCGCATGAGAGAAAGCACCCTTCAGATAAAATGAATTCATCGCACCACTGAACATATTCCCATTTGGGTGAACAGAATGCATCGACTCGGCTACAAACTTGGAAACTAACAAATGACCACCGCTAAATCAGCTCGCTTAATGATTCCCATCAATTAATCGAGTTATAAAAATCTGGATTTAAGCCAATAAGCATATTTACATATACTTGAGAGCGAATGTCTAAAATGGATATGAATTTCAAAGACTGTAACGAGCCATCGCCATAACGCGGCTATCTGCGCCCTTTTCCCTCTGATTGGAGAAGAGTGCATTTAGATCTGTACCAAGCTGTTGTATTTCTTGTAGCTCAGTAGTTGCGTGAGTTACGTTCATTTTCATGGTTGCAATGGTAATCGCCAATCCTTGTTTCATGAACTGCTTGTTGATGAGCGGTAAACTCATGTAAAGCTCCTTATTCCTCGTGTATTTCTCCATTTCTACACTCAAATCCTTTTTGTAAAGGGATTTTGCATGCAGCCATTTCTTTCCTAACATGAGTATGGAGAAATCATACCTGCGTAAAAAAGTCGGTATTATGCAGAAATTTAAAATTTTGTGTATGTTTTTCATTAAAATTTTATGTTATTTCCGATTGCTTTTCATCCAAAACCACCTGTTTTGCACTGTTTTTAAACATATTATACCTTTTTTTCAATTGAGTAATTTTTAAACCAACTGATGCTATAGATTTATTTTTTAGTCAAAAACATCATATTTTTTTGTCTATTTAGATCTAAAGTGGCATATTCACATTAGATTTAATTAGACATTATATCGAAACTAAACACATCATCATATCTTTAAGGATATCCCTTTTCTAATATTTTTTGCTTATAAATGAAGTACTTTCAAAACATGAAATTAAACTTCAAAAAAGTATGAAGTATTTAAGAAAAGATATAGGAGTACGCATGAATCTGGAACAAGTTCGTCTCGTTGATGAAGCTATCACTTCTCGACATTCTGTCCGCGCTTTTTTAAATACTCCAATTGAGCCAGAAGTCATTAAAGATATATTACGAGTCGCAAGTCGAGCACCTTCTGGAACGAACACCCAACCATGGAAAGTCTATGTGGTCACAGGTAAAAAGCGTGATGAAATAGTTGAACGTGTCTGTGCTGCACAAATTGAAGTTTCAAAAAATCCTGAACTTGCAGAACGATATAAAGAAACTTTTGCCTATTACCCTGAAAAATGGATATCTCCTTTTATTGACCGTCGCCGCGAAAATGGTTGGGGCCTTTATGGTTTACTCGAAATCAAAAAGGGTGAAAAAGAAAAAATGGCTGAACAGCAACTACGTAATTTTAAACTGTTTGATGCACCAGTCGGTCTTTTCTTTACCGTAAATAAAACTATGGGAATCGGTTCTAAAATGGATATCGCAATGATGATCCAAAACGTGATGGTCGCTGCCAAGGCACGTGGTTTAGATACATGCCCACAAGCAGCTTGGAATCATTTTCACCCTATTGTTTTAGATATAGTGGGTGCATCAGATGATGAAGAACTAGTATGTGCAATTGCGTTAGGCCATGCTGACCCTAATCATATTGTAAATACCTTTATTACACCTAGAGAACCTGTTGAAAATTTCACAGTTTTTCTAGACGAATAAGCTATAAGTGGCCATTCTCTAAAAGCTATGAGAATGGCTTGGTTTCGACCTGTTGTGTCGCTTTCAAGACGACAATAAAACCACTTAGTGTAAATAACACCATCATCACCCCCATATTGAGCGATGCAGACCAAATCAGGAAGTTAAGAAGCACGCCACCTAAAAGGCCACAAGCGAATTGCATACTTCCCATAATTGCACTTGCTGTTCCAGCGCGAGCACCTTGTTTGGACATTGCTAACGCCATCGCATTTGGGCCTGTTAAACCAATGCCTGAAATAGCTAAAAACAACCCTACCATAACCAGCCATAAAGGCGCCGCAGGAATTAAACCCGCAATAAATACAATGATGGCTCCAGTCACTTGCACAAGTGAACCCGATTTTAAGCGTTTGGTAATTTCAACACGTGTCGTTAAATGCTTGTTTAAAGATGACATTAACATAATGCCAAAAGCATTTAGTCCAAATACGTAGGCAAATTCTTGCTGATTAAGCCCGTACTGATCCATAAAAACCGCAGGCGCTGAGCTGATATAGCAAAATAATGCAGCCCCTGTTAAACACCCTGCAAACATAGGTAAGCGGAAACTCGCATCTTTGAAAATAGCTCCATATAAAGTCACCACTTGATAGAGCGATAGCTTAAGCCTTTTATCATTTGCCAAAGTTTCCTTAAAAAAGAAATGTACACACAGCCAACATAGTGCACCCACAACTGAAAGCGCAATAAAAATAGCCTGCCAAGGGAACCAAATTAAAATCCATGCTCCGATCATAGGAGCCAAAATTGGTGCAAGCCCCATGACAATCATCATGCTTGAGAAAGCTTGTGCAGAGCCTTGTACGTCCAATTTATCGCGTATTGCAGCACGAGCCATGACTACGCCAACACAACCACCTAAAGCTTGTAAAATACGGGCCGCAATCAAGCTCCATTCATTAGTAGCCATTACACAAAATAAGCTTGCGACTGCATAAAGCGCGAGGCCAAAGTAAAGTGGTTTCTTTCTACCGATACGATCGCTTAAAGGACCATAAACCAACTGCCCAATGGCTAAACCAAAAAAATAAGCTGGTAGTGTATTTGCCACCATTTGCGTACTTACCCCAAAATCATGGGCCATTTGTGGTAACGCAGGTAAGTACATATCAATGGATAACGGCCCTAAAGCCGTAAGTAAAGCGAGCAACATAATCCAGCCAATAGAATATTGACGCTGGGCTGTTTGTTCAGACATAACGATATTTCATTTTTCACTCATTTGCATACAGACAAGCTTACACTGTCTATCGTATGATTTGTGCAACATTGGTGTAGAAATACACAAATCCTTTATCACTCAGGTTGATCAGCAAGGACTTCATTTGAAATCTTGGTTTAAACGCCTAAAAAGAGCGACTTATAACACAACATTTATGTATAACGTGCGAATGCTGATAGCCTTTTCAGGAACTGCTTTCGTGCCTTATTTTTTAGGCTATCAATTAGCAACTATTCCACTCACTTTAGGTGTAGTCGCAGCAGGTTTGAGTGATATTGATGATCGCTTTTCCGTGCGAATCATGAACCTAATTTATACTTATATTGGGTTCTTCGTTACCGCAGCTTCTGTACAACTACTTTTCCCCTACCCAATGGCTTTTGCCTTAGGGTTGATTGCTTCATGTATTGGCTGGATTTTACTAGGTTCATTAGGACGTCGTTACGCCACCATTTCTTATGGCTGTTTGGTTGTTTCGGTCTATACAATGTTGGGTGTTCACCTTTTCGATCACTGGTATATTCAACCTGCTCTTTTAGTTGCAGGCGCTGCTTGGTATGGCCTCATTGCAACGATTAGCTTTTTGCTATTCCCCGTTCGCCAACTTCAAGACAAACTCGCAGCGTCTTATGCCTCTCTAGGTGATTTTCTATTTGCGAAATCAAACTTATTTGATGTAGATATGACTCCTGCCAGCTATCAGCAAAGCATGATTGAGTTGTCATTAGAAAATGGTAAATTAATTACGATTTTTAATGACTTAAAAACAGCTTTATTGACTCGTTTAAAAGGTGACCGTGGACAAAAAGATACACGTCGAAGCTTACATTATTATTTTGTCGCTCAAGACATTCATGAGCGTGCTGACTCAGCCCATATCGACTATCAAAAGTTAGCCAAAATTTTTCAGCACAGCGATATTTTATTTAGATTTCAACGAATTTTGGCAGTTCAAGGTAAAGCTTGCCAAGAGTTAAATGAATGTATTTTACAACGTAAACCCTATAAACATAACAAACGTTTCAAGCAGAGTTTTGAGAACTTAAGACTATCTTTAGAGAAGCTAAGACGTGATCAGCATTATGATCTTTTATGGGTAAATGCTCTTTTCGCTTTATACCAAAATTTAAAATCTATCGACTCTCAGTTACTTAACTTGGAAACGGAACAACACATTCAGTCTGATAAAGTTAAACAAGCAGAGAACCAGCTTAAAGATGATGATTTACAAGGATGGAATGATATTGTCATCCGAATAAAGCAAAATTTAACTCCTGAATCTGTACTTTTCCGCCATGCAATTCGCGTCTCAATCGTTCTTTTTATTGGGTATGTGCTGATTCAAATGACCAATATCGAGTACGGCTATTGGATTATGCTTACAGCCCTATTTGTAAGCCAACCTAACTTCAACGCAACCAAACGTCGCTTACGCTTACGAATTGTCGGAACATTAGTCGGAATTATTGTTGGTCTTACCATTGTATTTCTCGTGCCTTCCGTCGAAGGACAACTATTAATGTTGATCTTGAGCGGGGTACTGTTTTTTGAGTTACGCAGTAAGCAATATGCTCAAGCAACCGCATTTATTACAATTTTGGCATTAATTAACTTTAATCTAGATGGCTCGGCAATGGCTGCTGCTATTCCGCGATTTGTAGATACTTTAATTGGATGTGCCCTAGCTTGGTTTGGTGTGACCTTTATTTGGCCTGACTGGAAATTCCGACGCTTACCTCGCAACATCAGACGTTCATTACAAGCTCAATGCAATTATTTAGCTGAAGTTGTTAAACAATATCATGAAGGTCGCAATCATGCGTTGAATTACCGTATTGTAAGACGAGCTGCTCATAATACAGATGCCGAGGTTGCTTCACTTATTTCAACTTTAGCAACAGAGCCAGACTTTGACCCTACCCGTAAGTCGGATATCTTTGAATTTTTATGTTTAAACCATACATTTTTAAGTTATATCGCCGCACTTGGAGCACATCGAGAAAGCATTCAAGATCAAGCTGTTCTTAAACTCTTAGACCAAGCGCTAGATGATATTCAGGGGGCTTTATTGAGAGATGAGATGCCTGATCTTACAGCACAAAATATGCTCCAGACGATACGTCAACGTTTGAGCCAAAATAATGAAGAGGATCAAAAATCACTCATCATTTTACAGCAGCTATCACTCATGCTTGGTGTATTGAACCGTTTTAGTATGCTAAAACAACGTCTAAGTCATGATCTTGATAACGATGCCAGCGAGCTTGCATCGTTATAAATTTGAGTCGGAAATTAGTATGAAATTGGCATAATATCCTTTCCTGACTTATGCCAATTAATGCTAAACTTAAAACAGTTTACAATTTGTTATTTGCACTATGACCGCGAAAACTTTATACGCTTATACGCTTCAGCCTGTTCCCTATGACGTGTCAGAAGCTGAACAACGTAATGCACAGCTTCTTATCTGGCGCAGCACTAATAAAATCAGCACAAAAATTTGGGCAATTATGGGTGTCATTTTAGCCCTAGCTATATTAGGTCTTATTTTTATTAAGAACTACTCTACTGTTTTTTGCTGGGTTGCTATTGTTGCTGTAGTACTTTACTACCTAGGTCGTAAATACGGATTAGAGTGGTACGTTAAACGCAAAATGAATGAATTTCCGGTACAGGAAATCAAAGGTATTCGTTTAGGTGTGCAGCCTCATGGTATTGTGATGCGTCAACAAATGGGCTTACAAGAAGGCGTAGGTACTATTGGATGGAAAAATATCTACGAATGGTACAATACACCTGATTTTATTTTGGTCAATTTCAAGGTAAAAGACCCAAAAGGCCAAGAACAACAAGGTGCTTATATCCTACCTAAGCGCATGGATTCGAAAAACTTCTCGTTCAATACAATTCGCACACACTTAAAAGAATCTGTAGGCGAACCAAAAACCTTGTAATTCTAGATTTTATAAAAAGCCTCCTCATGGAGGTTTTTTATTAAGCTAAAAATAAATGATAATGAAAATTAATATTATCTCCAAAATCCATATTATCTCCCCAATCTTCGGCTATACTTCGTTACAAGATCTCCATCATATTTACATTTTCGACCATGTTTAAAAAAATTTTATTTCAAATTCATTGGTTTCTGGGTATTACTGCTGGCCTCATCTTATCCATTATGGGTGTTACAGGGGCAATTTATTCTTATGACCAACAAATTTTAAAATGGGTGAATTCTGATAGTTATGTTGTTCAAGCTGAAAACACTCCAAAATTAACTCCTGCTCAGCTTTACCAGCATTTCAATACAACCCAACCTGAAATCAAAATTAATAGCATTACGATCGCCAAGGACCCCACCTCTTCTTCTGTGGTGAATATTGAAAAAGAAGGTGAACGCCGTGGCTATAATATGATGGTGAACCCTTATAACGCTGAGGTTCTTCCAGATGTTAAAGGTCGAAAGTTATTGTTACTCATACAACAAATTCATCGTAATTTAACAGCAGGTGAAGTTGGTAAACAAATTACTGGGGCCTGCGCACTCATGCTAATTTACTTCGTACTCAGTGGGTTATATTTACGTTGGCCTAAAAAGCACTCTGCTCGTCAATGGCTTGCTGTTAAACCGAAACTCAAAGGCCGGAATTTTATTTGGGATCTACATGCTGTTGTCGGCACATGGGTCATTGTTTTTTATCTTCTTTTCGCATGTACAGGACTATATTGGTCTTATGATTGGTGGCGTAGTGGCATGTTCAAAGTGATGGGAGTTGAACAGCCTAAACGACAAGATCATGGCGCTACTCCTCAAAATCAAAATCGTGGAATACAGCAAGGTAAACAATCTGACCGTAATAATGATAAAAAATCAGAGCCTCAATTAGATAATACTCAACTCATTACAGTACTTAATCAAACATGGAGTGGCTTCAATAGTCAGGTTGGACGTGATTATTCGACTCTAACATTAAGCTTACCGAAAAAAGATGATGGAAAAATTGAGTTAAGCTTTGTCGATGCTACCCCACAACACGAACGGGCACGTAACCAAGCCATCTATAATTATCAAACTGGCAACATCGAAAAGATGGAGCTTTACGAAGACAAAAAGCTTAATCAAAAGATTATGAGCAGCATGTTGCCTGTACACCGCGGTAGCTTCTTTGGACCAATTTATCAATTCGTTGCGATGCTTGCCTCTCTAGCAATGCCTTTGTTCTTAGTTACTGGGTGGATGCTTTACCTTAAACGCCGTAAACAGAAAAAATTAACACAGGCGGCTCGTCAGTCTTTAGCAGGACAATACATTGATCCAAATGCAAAGCCTTGGCTTATTACTTATGCAACTCAAACAGGCGTAGCTGAACAACTCGCTTGGAGTACGGCAACAAGTTTACAAGAGGCTCATCAACCTGTTCAGGTAAAACCTGTACAGCAGCTAACACAAACTGATTTAGAGCAACATCAGCAGGTTTTATTTGTGATCAGTACTTATGGTACTGGTGATGCTCCTGATCTCGCGACAAGCTTTGCTAAGAAACTTTTAAAATTGAATGTGGATCTTAAGCACATCAACTATGCTGTTCTAGCGCTAGGCTCTAAAGAATATCCAGACACTTACTGTAGTTTTGGCCATGCCGTGGATGCTTGGCTTAAAGCAAATGGTGCTCATGCTCTCTTCAATACAATTGAAGTTGATAATGCAAACCAATCGGATATTCAAAAATGGAACCAATCTCTTGCGAAGGCAACTAAATTAGATTTGCATGCGGTAAATCTGGAAAAAGTATTTGATAGTTGGACATTGCAGCAACGTGATTTACTCAATCCAAATAGCTTAGGTCAGCCTGCTTATAATATTGAACTTAAAGCAAATCATGAAGCGATATGGCAAGCGGGTGATATTGCCGAAATCCAGCCTGGTAATAGTCCTGAACGTATTCACGCTTTTTTGCAAAAGCATCATATTCTTAAAAATTCAAAAGTTGATTCATTACAGATTTCAATTGAAAAAGCTCTTTGGAACAAAGATTTAACGGGAGAAATTGAACCATTTGCCAATCTGGATCATTTATTAGAGCAGCTCCCTACTCTACCAACGCGAGAGTATTCGATTGCGAGTATTCCTTCTCAGCAAGTCCTTCGTTTGGTTGTACGCCAACAATTTGATGCGTCTGGTAATTTAGGTTTAGGGTCAGGTTGGCTGACTCAACATACACAAGTTAATAATGAAATTGCTTTGCGTATTCGTACCAATGAATCATTCCATCTTATTGATGATAACCGCCCTATTATTTGCATTGGTAACGGAACAGGTATTGCTGGCTTAATGAGCCTATTACACACCCGTACACGTCATGATTACACTGAAAACTGGTTAATCTTTGGTGAACGTCAAAGAGCATGTGATTTCTTCTATGAATCAACTATTGAGGCATGGAAAACCACAGGAATGTTAAAACGCCTCGATTTAGCATTTTCGAGAGATCAAGAACAACGCATGTATGTTCAAGATGTAATCCGTCAGAATGCAGCAGAATTAGTAAGCTGGGTAGAACGGGGTGCTGTTCTGTATGTATGCGGTAGTATTGATGGTATGGCAAGTGGAGTCGATCAAGCACTTATCGAAATTCTAGGTGAAGAACAGGTAGATGATTTAAGACAACAAGGCCGTTACCGCCGTGATGTTTATTAAAGATCAATAAAAACAAAAACCGAGTAATAGCTTAAATGCTTTACTCGGTTTTTTATTGCATTCAGAATGATTTTGCATACACTGTCTGCAATTTAAATTGCAACTCTAAGCACAATGCAAGTCAGTAAGTGGATCCGTATTTTCCTAGCAATCATTGGTTCGATTTTATTTCTAGATGGATTAGTTCTAATTTGTCTCAATAAAATTAATGTAGGCACCGTTATTCCTTTAATTTTAGGTGCTTTCTTCTGCCTATATTCCTTATTTTATTATCATTTAGAACGCTTTTTCTTCTATCACTATCGCTTACACACACTTTGGCGTTTTGGATGGTTATGCTTCTGGATATGGTTAGTTGGCTTAGGCTATTTTTTTAGCTTTATTAAAGAAAATAAAGATACTTCAAATAATATTCCTCCAGTAAAAGCAATTATTGTCTTAGGAAGCGGTGTTGAGAATGGTCAGCCATCCACAATTCTTGCAAAACGTTTAGATACGGCCGCCCCTCTAGCCCTAAAACAGCAGCAAGCACAGATTGTTCTAACAGGTGGTCTTGATTTTTCAGAAAAAGAAAGCGAAGCATTGGTTATGTCTCGTTATCTTGAACAAAAGTATCATATCGCAAGAGATCAAATGATCCTTGAAGATAAAAGCACCAGCACAGAGCTTAACTTAAAAAATAGTAAACCCTTATTAGAACAGCACCACATTACCTTAGACCAGCCAATCGCTATTGTGACAAGTGATTTTCATATTCCTCGAGCAATAGCAATTGCAAAAAAACAGGGCTATACCCAAGTTTATGGGATAGCGGCCGAGACACCATTAGCTACTCGCTACAATGCATGGTTACGTGAATATTTCGCATATGCAAGTGGATGGCTTTTAAACGAATATTAAAAATAATTTAATAAAAAAAACTGCTATTTAAAAAATAGCAGTTTTTTTATTTGTGAAAATATTAGTGATCGGTACAAATACAGAGTTGATGTAAGCTGAAGATCATAAATTGCAAGTTAGATTCTTATCTTTAGCCACTAATAAAGAAATTTAATAAGGAGGAGGAAGCCCATCAACAGCAAGAGTAAAAAAACACTAATGCTAAAAAATTAAGAACTAGCGATCAATAAAAAGAATAACTTAAAGGTATAAGGACTTTAATTTTAGAATAGAAACGTTGTATCTACACTGAGTCACGTAGTAAATAAATTTACATGTAAGTATAAGATATTTATAGATGAATATGAATTTAGGGAATTTAAATTTCTGATAGAAATTATGGTGGGCGCTGACGGGATCGAACCGCCGACATTCTGCTTGTAAGGCAGACGCTCTACCAACTGAGCTAAGCGCCC
>NZ_JAKTHX010000015.1:0-14536 GCF_027854635.1 Acinetobacter sp. AOR43_HL | reverse complement strand
GTACCGGGTTTGTCGGAGAGTCAATATTCTGAGAGACTATCCCGATGACAAAATTAAAATATACCCCTGAAATCAGAGAAAGAGCGGTTCAATTATTGATTGAATCTGAAAAAGATTATCCATCGAATTGGGCTGCGATCACCGCTATTGCTCCCAAGATAGGTTGTACTCCTGAAACACTACGTGTTTGGTATCAAAAATATTTAGATAAACTAAATCCAGTTAAAGTACAGCAGCTTTCAGATCAAGAACGTATTAAACAACTCGAACGTGAAAATAAAGAACTGCAACGCGCCAATGAGATTCTACGTAAAGCAGCCGCTTTTTTCGCCCAGGCGGAGCTCGACCGCCCACACAAATAATGGTGGATTTTATCCATAATAATAAAGAGCTGTACGGAGTCGAGGCGATTTGTAGAATTTTACCGATCGCACCCTCAACCTATTACCGGACTCTAGATCTCTGCGAAAATCCAGAACATCGAGCAAAGCGAGATTTACATGACTTGCATCATGCTGAGGAGATTAAACGAATTTGGAAGGAAAGTTCAGGTCGGTATGGTGTACGTAAAGTCTGGCAAAAACTGAAACGTGAAGGCTATATTATTGCACGCTGTACTGTTGCTCGATTAATGAAAAAGCTAGGTATACAAGGTGTTTGGCGAGGTAAGAACAAACAAACCACCCGTAGCCGAGATGACCAAAAACGAGCAGATGATTTAGTGAAACGTAATTTTACTGCTGATCATCCTGACCAACTGTGGGTCAGTGACTTTACGTATATTCAAACTCATTCAGGCTGGGTCTATACCGCCTTTATTATTGATGTGTTCTCACGAGCAATTGTTGGCTGGAAAGTATCTACACGAATGAATACAGATATGGTGCTCGATGCATTAGAGCAAGCATTGCATGATCGAGGCATGCCAAAGAATGTGATTCATCATTCCGACAGAGGTGTGCAATATCTTTCCATTCGTTATACCCATCGTTTAGAAGCAGCAAATTTACGAGCATCAGTCGGTACGACTGGTGATTCATACGATAATGCTTTGGCTGAAACGGTGAATGGCTTATACAAAACAGAGGTGATTGAATATCTAAAAGCAGATTGGCAAGGTTTAGCAGATGTACAACTTGCGACACTAAACTGGGTAGATTGGTTCAATAAAAAGCGTGTACACAGTGCACTGGGTTATGTATCGCCTTTTGAGTTTGAAGCAATGTACTATGATAAGATTAACCCGTTAGGTCAGGTGGCCTAACTTAAATAAAAAAGTCTCCGACAAACCCGGTACGTTTCAATCAGCCTTCTATCCCCTGTCATATTGCTCACGGCTGCAGTGATCGCAGTCCCCCTTAATCAAGCGCCTAGGATTAAACTCGGTATTGGGATATTTAATTGCAGGATTAATTATTGGTCCATTTGGACTGGCATTTTTCTACGATTCTGCGTCTATTCTGCATATCGCTGAGCTTGGTATTGTGATGTATCTGTTTGTGATTGGACTAGAAATGCGTCCATCGTATTTATGGAGTTTAAGAAAAGAAATTTTTGGATTAGGTACATTACAAATTAGTGCCTGTTCATTGGGGCTAACGGCTGTAGGCTTGGTCTATGGCTATTCTTGGCAAGTGAGTTTTGTGTGTGCTGCAGGCTTTGTACTCACCTCGACTGCAATTGTAATGCAACTTTTGGGAGATCGTGGAGACATTGCTCAACCACGCGGACAAAAAATTGTCTCGATTCTGCTGTTTGAAGACTTGTTGATTGTCCCTTTATTGGCAATTGTGGCACTGTTGCAAATAGCTGCTGATGGTAAGCTAAATACTCTTTTAGCTAAAGGATCAGCAGATGAATGCTTTCCATGGTCGTCATTTTCAGGGCGAAATCATTCTTTGGGCCGTCCGTTGGTACTGTAAATATGGCATCAGCTATCGTGAACTTCAGGAAATGCTCGCTGAACGGGGAGTAAATGTCGATTACACCACGATTTATCGTTGGGTTCAGCGTTATGCTCCTGAAATGGAAAAACGTTTACGTTGGTATTGGCGTAATCCTAAAGATCGACATTTATGGCATCTGGATGAAACTTACGTAAAAGTGAATGGCAAATGGGCATATCTATACCGAGCAGTTGACCAACGTGGCCATACTCTTGATTTCTATCTTTCTGCTAGACGAAATACCCATTCAGCTTATTGTTTTCTTGGTAAGATTTTGAATCATGTCAAAAAATGGCAGATTCCACGAGTCATAAACACTGATAAGCCTCATACCTATGGCCGTGCTTTGTCGCGACTAAAACACGAAGGAAAGTGTCCTGAAGATCTGGAGCATCGACAGATTAAATACAAGAATAACGTGATTGAATGTGATCATGGCAAGCTTAAACGGATCATCAAGGCTACGTTGGGATTCAAGTCTATGAAAACGGCTTATGCCACAATTAAAGGTATTGAGGTTATGCGTGCTCTACGCAAAGCACAAGCTTCATTATTTTATAACGGTAATATTCTAGGAGAAGTTTGGCTAGTAAATAAAGTTTTCGGTCTCTAAGCTTTTTTGAAGGGAAAATCATCGACTCAGATCCCTATTTGCAACAGTGCCGAACCGAGCGAGTATCTACGAGCGATCAACTGGCATTAAAATTTTGCCCCTACCTTTTCTCTGATTACAAGCTCTCTTATGGTGTTCTTTTTGGCAATATTCCTGTATGTACCAAGCAAAGATGAACTAGACGAACATAGAGTTGATATGACTATACTTAAAAATATCCGCTACAAATCAAAGAGTGTAATGGAAAAATATTAATCAGAATTATGACTAAAAAGCTGTGTACTTATTTGAACCGAATAACATTAAAGAAAAAACCTATGACTGGTGCCTAATCGACCCTAAAAAATATCAGGTGAGTGGTACTTTACTTATTTTTTATCATTACTAATGAGATCACCGCCTCGCAAAATAACTCGACTTTGAAACAAGGCTTAATCATACTTCAAAGTATCGAGTTAAAATGCTAATATTCATTAAGTTATTTCTAAGTGGAGGCAGAAAAATGAAGATCAAAATAATCTGTCTCATCACAATGATAATTGTATTAGCCTTAGCCGTTAAGATAGAAAATGACAAGGAAAAACAAAGGATTCATGAATCAATTATAAGTGATTAAACCATTTAAGCGCGTTAACTTCATATCTGATCCATTTCTTGACTAATGATAATTGTAAAAAATATGAAATGAAAAAGACCTTAGAGGGCAAACGAGAGCGTTTTAAGGCATTAAAAAACCCACAGAAGTGGGCCAAATCATTATTTCATGCTGAAACAATAGTTTTTACTAACCTCTGAGGGAATGGAACAACTAGTTAGCATATTTATTATAAATGCAATATGAATCAAAATGTTTAAAAGATGTATCTAAAAGGCTTCTTTATCATTTTTTTGTTTAAAAAATATTTGCCGAGCGAAGCAATAGCATAAAAAAAGCCCACTCAAGGAAAGTGAGGTGGGCTTATAAACTAAAGATCTTTGAAAGCCAACAAGAAACCACAGCTAGTTTCTGTTCACTATTTTGTGTACTAATCAAATAATATTCACTGGCAAAATACGCCAAATACTAAAATATTGTTAAATAAATCAAATTTTTAGAGCTGAAATCTACGATATTTATTTACAGAGTATAACGATTAAAGTAATAACTCTTTCTAAAAATAAGGAGGTTTGGAAAAATCTTATAGTTACCTTGATAATATCCACTCTCATTAGCTTCCTTATTTTATGCACTATAAATTTTTTATTTGGACATGGCATATATATTCCGTGGAGTGACCATAGCCATTGGACAGAGATATTAAGTATAGAAATAATACTCATGAGTTTAGTAATAGGGGGAGTTAGTACCTCTATGATTATGTTAGGGACATTTATTTCTAAAAATAATAGATAGCACAGAATTAACAATCTATAAGTTATAGAAATTACTAGATGTTTCTTTAATTCTGTTCTTTTCTATTCATTCGACACATAAGGTCACTAATTACGTAAACCCTATATAAGTTTATTTTTTAAACACTCGGATGTCTTATTTCATACATTAATTTACAGCGATTTCTTGGTGCATAAGGCTCTAATAAAAGTGTTTTTTATTTTTGGCAGCCTTGATACGAGTCTGTTTAATGTTGAACTAGAAAGAGGAAATCCGCATGCGTGCTCTTACCTATCATGGTGCTCGGGATGTACGAGTTGAATCCGTTCCAGATCCAGTGATTCAGGAACCAGATGACGTCATTTTAAGGGTGACAGCGACTGCCATCTGTGGCTCAGATCTGCACCTATACCGGGGTAAAATTCCGGCCACTAAAGATGGCGATATTTTCGGCCATGAATTTATGGGAATTGTAGAAGAAGTCGGCCCTGAAGTCACAGAAGTCAAAAAAGGCGACCGGGTAATTATTCCTTTCGTGATTGCATGTGGTCACTGTTTTTTCTGTGAACATGAACTAATGGCTGCCTGTGAAAATACCAATACCGGCCGTGGTGCAATTCTCAATAAAAAACAGATTCCACCAGGGGCAGCTTTATTTGGCTTTAGCCATCTGTATGGTGGTATACCGGGTGGTCAGGCTGAATATGTACGGATTCCCAAGGGCAATATCGGACCATTTAAAGTGCCAGGTTCCCTGCCTGATGAAAAAGTATTATTCCTGACTGATATTCTGCCAACCGCCTGGCAAGCAGTGAACAATGCCCAAGTTGGTCGAGGTTCCAGTGTGGCGATTTATGGTGCTGGCCCAGTCGGTCTGCTGGCTGCTGCCTGTGCGCGGATGCTCGGTGCCGAGCAGATTTTTATGGTCGATCACCATCCTTATCGTCTGAGTTTCGCACATCAAACCTATGGGGTGATTCCGGTCAATTTTGATGAAGTCGATGCCGCTGAATTTATCATTCAAAATACCACGGGTTATCGTGGAGTCGATGCCGTCATTGATGCGGTCGGTTTTGAAGCCAAAGGCAGCATGCTGGAAACTGTAATGACTAACCTGAAATTAGAAGGTTCGAGTGGTTCAGCGTTAAGACAATGTATTGCAGCGGTCCGCCGCGGCGGTGTGGTGAGTGTACCTGGAGTTTATGCCGGTCCAATTCACGGCTTCCTGTTTGGTGATGCCTTTGACAAAGGTTTAACCTTTAAAATGGGACAAACTCATGTGCATAATTACTTGCCGCAGTTGCTAGAACATATCGAAAATGGAGATCTGTCTCCAGATCTGATTATTACCCATCGCATGAAACTGGAAGATGCTGCGGAAGGTTACCGTATTTTTGATAAAAAAGAAGAAGACTGTCGTAAAGTAATTCTGACGCCATAAATATGATTAAAGGAAAGCGCCATCAGGCGCTTTTTTATTTTTTATCATCATTTTATCAATCCTCTTTTTCTTGTTTTTAAGGGCTTTGTTGCACAAAGATTTGAAATGCAAAGCGCCCCTAATTGAGCCAAATTTAAGGCGTAACTTGGGTAAATGGTCGACCTGATTCCGTAAATCTGTTGAGCACTGCTACACGTGCATGAATCTCATTGACTTGGCTATCAAAACTCCTTGCACTGAGTTTATCTCCTAATAATTTGATGCAATGCATCTTAGTTTCAACCAACTTCGCCAATGATAGCCTGACCATTTTTTCCATAGTATCCTGCCTAAACGTTTAACTGTTCGAAGTAATTCATTTCGTTCTAGCGAGCTACTCTTTGTATCTTTCCATGGTTTCGCATTTTTTCTAGGTGGAATCACCGCATGCGCTTGCCGATCTGCAATTGCAATGACCTGACGGCATTGCTTGGTGTCATAAGCTCCATCGGTATAAACAGAGTCAATCCGCTCATCTTGTGGAATCTGATTAAGTAAATCACCAAGCACCTGTGAATCACTGACATTATTGGTTGTAAGCTGAAATGCTCGTATTTGCAGGGTTTTGGCATCTATACCAATATGTAGTTTACGCCATTGGCGACGATATTCAGGTCCATGTTTCTTGCGCTTCCATTCACCCTCACCTAGAAACTCCATGCCTGTAGAGCCCATGAGTAGATGCAGCCCATCTCTACTTTTTTGGTAGCTGATTACAATATCAATATGCTTTTGTCTTCTACAAAGCGTAGTGTAATCTGGAGCTATCCAATTTAATCCGCAAAGTTTAATCAGACTTTGCACAAAGCCAGTAACCATACGTAAAGACAGACGAAATAAGGATTTAATCATTAAGCAGCATTGGATGGCTGCGTCGGAGTAGGTTTGATTTCGCCCTTGTTTGCCTTTTGATGGCGCATACCATTGCGTAGCAGGATCAAACCAAATGGCAATATTTCCGCGACTCATGAGTGCTCGGTTATATGCGGGCCAATTGGTTGTGCGGTAGATTTTAGGTGCGGGCTTATTCATTTGAAAATTATATTGTGGAATAAGCCTTTAGAAATAGGTTTGTGCAACAAAGCCCTTAGTTGAAAAAAATTTTAGATTTCATGCTCACACACCACCTAAAAAAAATATCTGATTGATTTTACAGGCTTTTAATTTAAGGTTTTATTCTACCCACTCGCAATATCAATGTTTAGTATCACGACTCACTAACTCATTAACTAAATATGGAGCAGTACGGCTATCTTGATTTTCTGTTATTTGTTTTGGTGTTCCTGCCACAACAATATTCCCACCAGCATTTCCAGCACCTGGTCCCACATCAATCACCCAATCTGCTTGTGCAACGGCACGCATATCATGCTCAATCATAACCACGGTATTACCCGCATCGACTAATCGCTGCAATTGAACTAACAATCGATCTACATCTGATGGATGCAAACCTGTAGTTGGCTCATCAAGTATATACAGTGTATTTCCACGCTGATTGCGTTGCAGCTCGGTCGCCAATTTAATACGTTGCGCTTCTCCACCAGATAGTTCAGTCGCTGGTTGCCCTAAACGTAAATAACCAAGGCCAATTTCCTTTAATAATTGTAGTGAACGAGCAATCGAGACCTCTCCATCAAAAAAATCACGTGCTTCATTGACGGTCATTCCTAATATTTCAGCAATATTACGTCCATTCCAGCGAATTTTCAGAGTGTCATCATTATATCGAGCACCATGACATGTCGTACAAGGGGCATATACACTTGGCATAAACAATAATTCTACACTGACAAAGCCTTCACCTTCACAAGTTTCACATCGCCCTTTAGCCACATTAAACGAAAAACGTCCAGCATCATAATGAGCTTGGCGAGCTTCAGGAGTCCCAGCAAATAACTTTCTAACATGATCAAATAAACCCGTATAAGTTGCCAGATTAGAACGTGGAGTACGGCCAATTGGTTTTTGATCAACCTGTACCAGACGCTGTATAGCCTCCACATCACCAGCCAGAGAACCCTGTGTAACCTCGGTAACCAACATTCCTTCATTTAAAGGATTATTTTCATTATTGTTTTCAGTTTCAGATTCATTGCCTAAATATGAAAGTACTAACTCGGGTAAAGCTTGAGAAACGAGACTAGATTTACCTGAACCTGAAATACCTGTAACTGCTGTAAGTACACCAAGAGGTATACGAGCATCAATATTATGCAGGTTATGTCGGTAAATATTGTTAAGTTCAAGCCAACCAGAGGGTGTACGTCCATAACTTTGAGTAACTGGGATTTTATTAAATAAATAACTTGCAGTACGTGAAGCTGAAATCTCACTTAAACCCTGAGGTACTCCACTATATAAAATATTACCACCTTGCTCTCCTGCATCTGGTCCAACATCCACTAACCATTGAGCACGACGCATGAGCTCTAAATCATGCTCTACAACAAATACGGAGTTTCCAGCGTCTCTTAATTTATCGAGAGAATCATATAATGACTGACTATCTGAAGGATGTAATCCAGCAGACGGTTCATCCAGTACATAAACTACACCAAATAGCATAGAACTTAATTGTGTTGCTAAACGCAAACGTTGTAACTCTCCCGCTGAAAGAGTCGGTGTGGCTCTATCTAATGTTAGATAACTAAGACCTAACTGGCGTAATTGATTTAAACGCCCCACCACACCATTTGCTAAACGCTGCGCAGCAATTTTCTTTTCATCTGAAAGTGCTGACGTACGTCTTACATCTGGAGATACAGAATGCACTGCTCTACCTGTTGTTGCTCGTTCAGATCTATCAAGTTGGGTTACTTTATTATTAGTCTTTTCTCCAGCATCATGAGCGTCGAAATTGCCTAGAACAATGGGCTCAAGCAGGCAAGTTAACTTATCCAAAGAAAGTTGCATAAACTCACCAATATCTACTCCAGCAAAGGTAATAGATAAGGCTTCTGGTTTAAGGCGTTTACCATGACAGGAAGGGCATATTTTTCCTTCCATAAAACGTGAAACACGTTTTTTCATCAACGTACTTTGGGTATTAGCAAAAGTATGAAGGACATAGCGACGAGCACCAGTGAAAGTGCCCATATAGCTGGGTTCTAGTTTACGTTTAAGTGCAGATTGAGTCTCAGCGGGGCTTAAACCAGCATAGACAGGAACTGTTGGGGTTTCTTCAGTAAATAAAATCCAGTCTCTATCCGATTGCGGTAAATCTTTCCATGGTCGATCAACATCATACCCTAGGGTTACTAGGATATCGCGTAAGTTTTGCCCGTGCCAAGCAGGTGGCCATGATGCGATAGCTCTCTCACGAATACTGAGTGTTGGGTCAGGAACCATTGTCGATTCTGTAACTTCATAAATGTGACCTAAACCATGACAGGTAGGACAAGCACCTTGAGGAGTGTTCGGTGAAAAGTCCTCGGCATATAACATTGGCTGATCGGCAGGATATGCACCAGCACGCGAATAAATCATTCGCACGAGACTTGATAAAGTTGTTACACTTCCAACAGAAGAACGGGTATTACTTGCACCACGTTGTTGTTGCAATGCTACTGCTGGTGGTAGACCATCAATAGCATCAACATCTGGTACTCCGGCCTGATCTATTAAGCGTCTTGCATAAGGTGCAACAGATTCGAAATATCTTCTTTGTGCTTCAGCAAAAATAGTTCCAAAAGCAAGTGATGATTTTCCTGAACCCGATACACCTGAGAAAACAACAAGTGCATTTCTTGGGATAGAAACATCTACATCCTTAAGGTTATGCTCACGTGCACCTCGAACTTCAATACAATTATTAGATAAAGTAATGTTATTGTGTTCACCAAAAGAATGTATTTTCATGTTTCTACGAGCCTGTAAATTATTTTGTGTTAGTCCCATTTTTTATAAATGATCTTTTAATCGATCATCGAACTGAATCGTAAACCAATTCATTGCTAAACGCCAATTTTGAATTGGCATGGTCCATTTTTTAGCAGCATTTGAAGTTGCTAAATAAATGACCTTTTTCACTGAATCATCAGAAGAGAAGATCTTTCTCTTTTTAGTTGAATGGCGGATCACGCTATTCGATGATTCAATTGCATTTGTTGTATAAATCGCATGACGTATTTCAGCAGGATAGCTAAAGATCGTTCGGATATTTTCCCAATTTGCCCGCCAGGATTCTCCAATTTTTGGATACTGGTGATTCCATTGATCGCACAAGATATCTAGGGACTTTAAAGCATTTTCCTCTGTACTTGCCTGATAGATCGCCTTCAATCCTGCTGTTACAGCTTTGTAGTCCTTCCAGCTCACAAATCTCAGGCTATTGCGTACAACATGTACGATACACAGCTGGATATCAGTATGAGGGTAGACAGAGGCTATCGCATCAGGAAAGCCTCTTAGTCCTGAGAAGCGCTGCTTCGCAAGGCAGGCTACAAGAATATCTTGCACTCCTCGATTTTTAAGCTCTGTCATGATTGACAGCCAGAATTTGGAACCTTCTGTTTGAGCAAGCCACCTGCCAAGAAGTTCTTTTTGGCCATCCAGGTTAATGCCTAATGCTAAATAAACTGATTTATTGATTACTGTTGAATGCTGACGAACCTTAACAACAATGCAATCTAAATAGACAACAGGATAAAGACTATCGAGTGTTCTATTTTGCCATTCTGTCACTTGTTCAATGACAGCATCCGTCACCTTACTAATAAGGGAGGCAGATACATCGGCATCGTACATTTCTTTAAAAAAGCAACAATTTCTCTATTTGTCATTCCTTTCGCATATAGCGAAAGAATTTGATCATCCATGCTAGTAATGCATGTTTGATGCTTCTTGATAATCTGTGGTTCAAAAGAGCCGTCACGATCACGAGGGATATCTAAAGCAAGCTGCCCATCTTGTGTTAGAACTGTTTTGGAGCTAAAACCATTACGTGCATTAGATCCTTTCTTAGGTTGATGCTTTTCATAGCCGCAATAGGAGTGGGAATTTTACTCATTCCTTTTACAGTTATATCAATCATATGTTTGAAAAAAACGAAAAAAACTGCCTTAAATGATGGACTGCTATGGGCTAGTTTATTCCTTATATTTCATCTTGCTTTTATTATTGCTCCAGCTGGTATTCTGCTAGCAGCTTACTTTGATAAAGGGATGAATTTCGTTCTTATTGTAATTGGTTCACTTTTTTTAGTTATAAACTCATATTATTTATATGAAAAATTCATCAAGAAGACATTTATAGTTACAATAAATAGTGAACTTTATTCTCAACTTCAGAAAATATCTCAAGATGAGAATAAAAGCATTAAAGATATTATAAATAATAAAATCAAAGATATTAGTTGATATTTTTTATTTCTCTACTCTTATAAGGTAAGGTGTCAAACTAGAACCACACGCCCTAGATGTAATTTTAACTATTCTTCCTTTTTGCACTAAAGTCGATAATAACCATTTATGTGCTTGTGGAATTTCGCTCAAATCAACAGAATAGAATTCCTCACCCCATTTAGGATCATTCACAGTAAATCCTGAAATTTCTTTTTCCCAAGAATATTTTACATTCGTTACTTTTAATTTATTAGTAAGTATTGGAGTACACATAGACCAATCCGTAACAGAATTATCTTTATAAAACTCAATTGATCTTAATTTTAACTGATCTTTTGACGTAAATAAGTGGACACCTCCATAGTCATAAAATGAAATATCAGATGCTTTAGCAAAGCTAAATTGTGAGCAAAAAATCACTGCGAAAATTAAATAATATTTCATAAAATTCATTATCTTAAATATTTTATTATCATTCTAATCTAAAGCTTATAAAAATAAACCTAGTTTCATCCTACTTAACATAAAATCTCTTATGCGAAATCCAGATTCAAGACACAAAAAAGCCCAACATCCTGTTAGGCTTTTTTATATTGGGGTGCTGCTTGTTTTACTGATCTCTTGCTGCCCCTTTCTTGCACTATTCTCTTATTTTTGTTTTCTAGAAACATCTAATATCTTATGTGTTTATCATAGGGCTAATGCCTTGGATTACCAATCCGCAAAAACCTTAAATCCATGTAAGTTTTAACTTACAACGTTGGTCTATTTTATCCCAAGAGTTGTCCGCAGAAATTGGGGATAATTTCAGAAACGGAAGCCTTAAGAAATCGGGAAAAGTTGCGATTTTGATTATTTTTTAACCAAATTTATTGGCAAGAAGTATCAAAATTGCTTAAAAAGAAACCTATTTGTTTCCAAGTCGGTTTTTTATTGTTTTCCAGGGGTATGAAAAATTTTTAACTATATGAAAAACAAGGATATTTTAAAAAGCATTTCGTATAAGCTCTATTATGTTAATTTTAGATAAACTAAATAAATTAGCTGAAGAAATGTCTTCAACTGTTTATATAAATTAACTTATCTTCCCCAATCATATACTCCTCCCCCAGAAGTGATCCATATTCCATCACCAAGATATGCCGCACCTCCATTCCCATCAGAGCAAGCCTCATATAAATCTGAGATACCGTACTCTCCTAAATTTTTTCTTAAACGAGCATCTTTTTTGAGAGCATCCGTTCTCTTATCTGTTTCACCTTGCGGAATAAAAGTAAGCGTCCGCTGAACACACCTTATGAATTCATCCTATAAGCCTTAATTTAGTCCCCACTTAAAAACAAGTGGGGACTAAAATTTATGACTACAAATCACCAGACATCCATCGCATCTCTTGCGAAAAAACGAAGAACATACAGTGCTGAATTTAAACAGCAGATCGTTCAGGCTTGTAAAGCACCGGACGTTTCAATTGCTTCGGTCGCTTTGCAACATGGATTGAATACAAATCTTGTATCCAAATGGATTCGCTTAATTGATGGTAAGCCAGGGAATGATCGCTCACCACTACCGAATAAACCTGCATTTATTGCCTTATCTTGCTCTGCACCATTAGATCCTACTCCTACTGACATGTTAACGGTTCAAATTACTTTACCCCACTCAAAAGCAGAAATTGGCTTGAAATGGCAAGTATCAGAAATATCTGCTTTAGCAGAATTACTCAAGGCACTTGCAACATGATCCGCATTGATGAAATCTGGCTTTCTACCCAACCTCTGGATATGCGAGCAGGGATGGATACTATCATGGCTCAGGTGGTGAGAGCCTTTGGCTACATTAAACCGCATTGTGCTTACCTGTTCTGTAATAAACGTGGCCATCGCATGAAAGTGCTGGTACATGATGGACTGGGCATCTGGCTGTGTGCCCGGCGGCTGGAACAGGGAAAATTCCACTGGGCGCAGGTTCACCAGGGTGAAAGCATGGCGATCAGTCCGGAACAGTTACAGGCACTGATCCAGGGTTTACCTTGGCAGCGCATTGGACGACAGCAGGTGGTGACGATGCTCTAAACTGGTCCATTCTGCTATTCTCCAAACGTTCTATTTCCTCTGCGTCATGACCTCAGGCATACTGCGGTCATGAATACGCTGCCAGACTTAAGCCAACTGACCCATGAACAACTGCTGGAATTTACCAGACAGTTGGCAATGCAGCATCAGTCTCTGGCACAATCAAATCAAGAATTAGAAAAATCAAACCAGCAATTGGATGCCAAAGTTCAACATCTTTCCATTCTCACGCAAAAATACGAGCATGAGCTCGCACTATTTAAACAGCACAAATTTGGCAGTAAAAACGAACATCTCACCGCAAAACAAATCCATCTGTGGGACGAAGCGGTTGAAGAGGATATCGCAGCAGTTGATTTGGAACTGGAGCGGCTGAATGCAGATAAAACCGATGCAGCGACAGAGAAAGCCACAGTCAACAAACCTAAACGTCGACTGCTGCCGGATCATTTACACACCATCCGTATTGAGCATGAACCTGCATCAACCCAATGCAGTTGTGGCTGCCAGTTACGTCGTATCGGCGAAGATATCAGTGAAAAACTGCATTTCAGACCGGCACAGTTCTATAAGGAACAGCATGTGCGTGGCAAATGGGTCTGTGATCAGTGTGACACCCTGACTCAGCAAGCGATGCCCGCCTATGTGATTGATAAAGGCATTGCTTCACCTGAACTGCTCAGCCATGTGCTGGTATCGAAGTATGCCGATCATTTGCCGCTGTACCGTCAGCGCCTGATCTATCAGCGGGCGGGCATTGATCTGTCCAGATCTACTTTATCTGACTGGATTGGTCGCTGCGGTGTGGAACTGGAACCTCTGGCCAATGCCTTAAAACAGGTGGTGCTGCAACAGCGGGTGATCCATGCCGATGAAACGCCGGTCACCATCATGCGGATGGGTGATGATGAGAAAAAACCGAAGAAAGGTTATGTCTGGGCCTATGCCACTACACAGTACAATCCAGTTCAAGCGGTGATCTATGACTTTCAGGATAGCCGTTCAGGTCAGCATGCAGAAGAGTTCCTGAATGGCTGGCAGGGCCATCTGGTCTGTGATGATTACAGTGGTTATAAAGCACGCTTTAAATCAGGCGATGTCATTGAGGTGGGCTGCATGGCGCATGCACGTCGTAAATTCCATGAGCTACATGTGACTGGGAAAAGTCAGATCGCTGAACAGGCATTACTGATGATTCAGAAACTGTATGCGATAGAAGCCGAACTCAGGAAAAAGACCGATAGTACAGCAGAACACCGCCGCGAATACCGACAACAGCACAGCCAACCGGTGATGCAACAACTGTATGAATGGCTCAACCAACATTATCTGACGGTGCCATCGAGTTCTCCAACCGCCAAGGCCATCAATTACAGTCTGAAGCGTTGGCCAGCCTTAAGCCGCTATCTGGATGATGGCAATCTACCCATTGACAATAACTGGGCAGAGAACTCAATGCGCCCCTGGGCCTTGGGACGAAAGAACTGGCTATTTGCAGGTTCGCTGCGCAGTGGCCAACGAGCAGCCAATATCATGACTTTAATCCAGTCAGCAAAGCTGAATGGGCTGGATCCGTATGCCTATTTAAGTGATGTGCTGAAAAGGCTGCCGACGCATAAAGCGACCCAAATAGAAGAATTACTGCCACATCGCTGGAAATCCAACTCAAATTAAAAAATAGGCATGGGGTTCAGCGGACGCTTAC
>NZ_JAKTHX010000014.1:0-7050 GCF_027854635.1 Acinetobacter sp. AOR43_HL | reverse complement strand
CTGAATATCGTCGCCAATGGCGTAAATTACATATGGGTATAGATGCTAAAACCTTACAAATACGCGCTGTTCAGCTCACAACCAACAATGTGAGTGATTCACAGGTACTTGGTGATTTACTCGATCAGATTCCACAAGATGAGAGAGTTGACTCCGTCTATACCGATGGAGCTTATGATACCAAACAGTGCCGACAGGTCATTGCGGATCGGCAAGCACATGCAGTGATTCCACCAAGAAAAAATGCGAAGCCATGGAAAGATAAAAAGATGAGCTCGCTAGAACGCAATGAGTTGCTTCGAACAGTTAAACGTTTAGGAAGAACTATTTGGAAGAAATGGTCAGGCTATCATCGGCGAAGTTTGGTTGAAACCAAGATGCATTGCATCAAATTATTGGGGGATAAACTCAGTGCGAGAAATTTTTCAAAGCCAAGTCAATGAGATTCATGCACGTATGGCAGTATTAAATAAATTTACGGACTTAGGCAGACCACATACCCGAGTTGTCACTTAAATTTGAGTAGATATGAGAAGTCTTAACTTTTAAATCTTTGTGCAACAAAGCCTATCAGAGATATTAACCTTTGATAGTTTTAATGATTTTGTGATTCACTGTATTGATCAGCACATAATCATTATTTACTTTCACCCATTGCTGGTTCTTAGCTGGTTTAGTCAGGTTGCTATACTTTTTATGGTCTACTGAGTGACCTTTGCGGTATTGAGAAGGAATAACTTGTCCAGCCTTCCAATCACGTGAAGGTTTTACAGTATGCTTCTGAGTTTGAGCTTTTTGAACTAAAGGCTGTTTCTTATGTTGGTCAACTTGTTTTTTATGCTGATTAACGTGTTTAGGCTGATTATGATTTTCTTGTGGAGCAGCAAAAGCAGAAGCTCCCATAACAGAAGCTGATACTGATAAAACAATTGCTTTAATTAATGTATTCATACCACACCTAATCATTTTGTCTTTTAATTGATAATTTCATTAAACATGAGAAACCAAGTTTAAATAATTATTTAATGTAATTCTTTTGTTAAAATTAAGAAGGAAATAAGGATTAATTTAGAATATAAAACAAACACTTAGAATGCAAAATAACCATTTATTTGGTCTTTAAATAGGCTGTGATTTCACTCAAATATAATAAAAACATATAGTTGAATCATCATGTTTTAATGAGGAAAATAATTTACTTAAATCTCACATTATTATCCATCTAATCTCCATAAAGCAGTCCTAATATCCTCTTATCAAATAAGTTCTCAGGTTTAGAGTTTAGAAATGAAAAAGATTATCTCTGGTTTACTCGTTGGTTTAATGGCAACCTCATTCACAATGACTACGATGGCTGCTCCAGTACAGGATCATAAACAGCCACCAGCTCAGCACCATATTGATAAAAAACCACAGCCACCAAAACATGATATGAAAAGAGATCCCGATCATAAAGCCCCTTCAAAACATGACATGAAGAAGCATCATCCAGAGCATAAATTGCCACCTAAACACTAATTACGAATAAAGGAAAAGGCCAATAAGTGTAAAAACTTATTGGTCTTTTTTTATGCCTTCCTACTGATAAGACAGAATAAATTCACTACTTCTTTCATTTAACATAATGGCTGTTGTACAAATTTCCAAAAAAAGCGAGGATTTTCTCCTCGCTCTTTTACTCAACAAATTAGAAGTTATATTTTAATTGAGCATTTACACCATTAAAGCCATCAAACGCATTAACGTGTGTGTAAGCTACTTCTGCAGCCAAGTTTGGAGTGAAGTTATAGCCAGCCCCAGCCTGAATGATTAAACCGGAATCATCTTCGCTAGCTGAAACTGTATAACCTTGATAAGTAGCATCTACATCGAGGTCAACACGTGCATAACCTGCCATACCTTTAGCATAGAAGTTATTTGCTAAAGGATATTTAGCTGTTAAGCCAATACCATAGTATTGAACATCGGCATCAGTTCTTACACCAAGTTCTTCTAAATCGCCATCGAACTCGATGTCATTCACAGATTTATTCCAGAATACTTCAGCACCAACATATTCATTAAATTGCAAACCACCATTCAGACCTAGAAAATGTACATCAACATTATCGTTATTTAAAAATGTATAGCCAGCGCCTACATATGGCTGAATTGTTGTACTACCAGCATTTGCTGTAGTTGCTGCAACAGTCCCAAGAAGTGATACCAAAAGCAGTTTTTTCATTGTATATCTCATGAATAAATATTGAAATTATATAAAAACCCATAAATCATTGATTTAAAGGATTTGCATATATTGGAAATATAAATAAAGTTTTGCAATAAAGTTATACTAATTAGTGAGATAGTTTTTGATTTATTGGTTAATAAATAATCTTTTTTTATTTCTTCTAGAAATTTTCTATTTAACATAGTGGGCGTTATACGAAATGAACAAATTGAAACATATAAAAATCAAAAACTTATGCTATAAATAATTTGCTCGACGATGTCGAAAAGCCGACTTGGGAACAAGTCGGCTTTTTTATGAGCAGTTTTTATATATTTTGCCAATAAAATTGGTTAAAAACGATCAAATCGTAATTTCCTTCCGATTCCTTAAGGCTTCCATTTCTGAATTTATCCCCATTTCTTGCGGATAAGCTTTGGGATAATTTTGATGATTTTTTGTACGCTTTGGCTTACAGCATTTTACGAAATTGTTTGTATCCAAGCACCAGTGAAGTCCCTATGATTAATCTATATGAACAGGATGTTCAATGACTTAAAACAAGAATAATCAGTCAGACACCATGACCATTAGGTAGTCAGCCCTACCTATGCGCTCCACACCGAAAAATCCCGACATGACGTCGGGATTTTTTATTGTCATTTGAATAATAATTCAATTAAGCATAAAATATAGATTGTAATCTATATTATTGTTGTAATATGTGGACAGTCATTACAACGGATCTGTTTAACGAATGGCTTGCACAGCAAGATCAATCTACACAAGAGAAAGTACTCGCAGCGTTGGTCGTTCTACAGCAACAGGGACCAAGTTTAGGTCGTCCTTTAGTAGATACCGTCTATGACTCCAAATTTACCAATATGAAAGAGCTACGTGTTCAGCATCGAGGTAAACCACTGAGAGCCTTTTTCGCATTTGATCCTTTACGACAAGCTATTGTGCTGTGTATCGGTGATAAAGGCGGTAAAAAGCGTTTTTATAAAGAGATGTTAGATATTGCCGATCAGCAATACGAAATTCATCTTTCAACTTTAGGAGATCAATCTAATGGCTAAGACCCTACAAGAATTATTGGCTAATCGCTCTCCAGAGAGTCAAGCTCGTATTCAACAAATGGCGGATGAATTATTGTTGGAAACTCAGCTTCACCTTATTCGTGAAGAGTTAGAGATTTCTCAAAAAGAACTGGCTGCAACCCTTGGAATCAAACAGCCTTCATTGTCAGCAATCGAAAATCGTGGTCATGATCTTAAAATTTCAACGATGAAAAAGTATGTCGAAGCAATGGGCGGAAAACTTCGTATTGATGTAGAGCTTCCAACAGGAAAACACATAGGATTCAATGTCTAATAATAAACCTTTGAAAAATAGTAGTAAATTACTTGTTAACTTGGACAAGTTTATATTTTTAGTCAATGCTGCTGATAGCCTAGAGGAAATTGAAATTATTAGAGATTTATGCTGTGACTATTTTTCACATTGTAAGAAGTCAAGCTATTACACTGATATTTTCGACAATGCTTATTGGATAAAATATTACGAAATAACTTAATCTTTCCAGATTCGCATAAGAGATTTTATGCTAAATAGATATGAGAAAGGCCATAAATTGTGACTTTCTCATATACGAAGAGAGAGCTGAGAACTTTCGTTTTATTGATTTATTCCAAATGAAGCTAATATTGATGTGTGGTGATTTTAATTTTTAGTTGCTTATATTTTCTTTTCGTAGCGCTCAGAGCTGAATTAGACACTTCTGTATAAAATATAGGATCATTCATCAAATCAGAAAATAATTTATATCCAATCAATAATTTACTGTATTTATTCCCATCTTTGAGATTCGTTTCAATTAATTGATCTAAATCTTTTACAGAAAAACTATACATATTAGCCTCGATAGAGTGTTTCTGAACGGGCACCATACAGGGTTGGCGATAGGAACTAAAGTTAAATTAGGTATTGATATATGGAATATTATTGTAAAAATAATAGATTAAACTTATATCGAGGCTAAACTTTACTCCTTTAATAGTAAAAATCTTATTCAGGATCCAAGATATATCCTTCTAAAAGACTTTAGTCCTTCTCTTTTTCAAGTCAAATTTACCCGTAATTCTGGCTAGAATACTCTCTCAAAATTGCATATACCCTATATTTATCTTGATATAAGGTCTTTTCTATAATTTTTTGGATATCTTCACTAGTCCATTTTTGCTGCTTAGCTTTAAAAATGAACTGTGATTGCAGAACAAATGAGTGTTCACCTTTTCTTAAATAAAGATTCTTGACTTTTTTTTGCATAAGAAAGTAAGCGTCCGCTGAACCCCATGCCTATTTTTTAATTTGAGTTGGATTTCCAGCGATGTGGCAGTAATTCTTCTATTTGGGTCGCTTTATGCGTCGGCAGCCTTTTCAGCACATCACTTAAATAGGCATACGGATCCAGCCCATTCAGCTTTGCTGACTGGATTAAAGTCATGATATTGGCTGCTCGTTGGCCACTGCGCAGCGAACCTGCAAATAGCCAGTTCTTTCGTCCCAAGGCCCAGGGGCGCATTGAGTTCTCTGCCCAGTTATTGTCAATGGGTAGATTGCCATCATCCAGATAGCGGCTTAAGGCTGGCCAACGCTTCAGACTGTAATTGATGGCCTTGGCGGTTGGAGAACTCGATGGCACCGTCAGATAATGTTGGTTGAGCCATTCATACAGTTGTTGCATCACCGGTTGGCTGTGCTGTTGTCGGTATTCGCGGCGGTGTTCTGCTGTACTATCGGTCTTTTTCCTGAGTTCGGCTTCTATCGCATACAGTTTCTGAATCATCAGTAATGCCTGTTCAGCGATCTGACTTTTCCCAGTCACATGTAGCTCATGGAATTTACGACGTGCATGCGCCATGCAGCCCACCTCAATGACATCGCCTGATTTAAAGCGTGCTTTATAACCACTGTAATCATCACAGACCAGATGGCCCTGCCAGCCATTCAGGAACTCTTCTGCATGCTGACCTGAACGGCTATCCTGAAAGTCATAGATCACCGCTTGAACTGGATTGTACTGTGTAGTGGCATAGGCCCAGACATAACCTTTCTTCGGTTTTTTCTCATCATCACCCATCCGCATGATGGTGACCGGCGTTTCATCGGCATGGATCACCCGCTGTTGCAGCACCACCTGTTTTAAGGCATTGGCCAGAGGTTCCAGTTCCACACCGCAGCGACCAATCCAGTCAGATAAAGTAGATCTGGACAGATCAATGCCCGCCCGCTGATAGATCAGGCGCTGACGGTACAGCGGCAAATGATCGGCATACTTCGATACCAGCACATGGCTGAGCAGTTCAGGTGAAGCAATGCCTTTATCAATCACATAGGCGGGCATCGCTTGCTGAGTCAGGGTGTCACACTGATCACAGACCCATTTGCCACGCACATGCTGTTCCTTATAGAACTGTGCCGGTCTGAAATGCAGTTTTTCACTGATATCTTCGCCGATACGACGTAACTGGCAGCCACAACTGCATTGGGTTGATGCAGGTTCATGCTCAATACGGATGGTGTGTAAATGATCCGGCAGCAGTCGACGTTTAGGTTTGTTGACTGTGGCTTTCTCTGTCGCTGCATCGGTTTTATCTGCATTCAGCCGCTCCAGTTCCAAATCAACTGCTGCGATATCCTCTTCAACCGCTTCGTCCCACAGATGGATTTGTTTTGCGGTGAGATGTTCGTTTTTACTGCCAAATTTGTGCTGTTTAAATAGTGCGAGCTCATGCTCGTATTTTTGCGTGAGAATGGAAAGATGTTGAACTTTGGCATCCAATTGCTGGTTTGATTTTTCTAATTCTTGATTTGATTGTGCCAGAGACTGATGCTGCATTGCCAACTGTCTGGTAAATTCCAGCAGTTGTTCATGGGTCAGTTGGCTTAAGTCTGGCAGCGTATTCATGACCGCAGTATGCCTGAGGTCATGACGCAGAGGAAATAGAACGTTTGGAGAATAGCAGAATGGACCAGTTTAGAGCATCGTCACCACCTGCTGTCGTCCAATGCGCTGCCAAGGTAAACCCTGGATCAGTGCCTGTAACTGTTCCGGACTGATCGCCATGCTTTCACCCTGGTGAACCTGCGCCCAGTGGAATTTTCCCTGTTCCAGCCGCCGGGCACACAGCCAGATGCCCAGTCCATCATGTACCAGCACTTTCATGCGATGGCCACGTTTATTACAGAACAGGTAAGCACAATGCGGTTTAATGTAGCCAAAGGCTCTCACCACCTGAGCCATGATAGTATCCATCCCTGCTCGCATATCCAGAGGTTGGGTAGAAAGCCAGATTTCATCAATGCGGATCATGTTGCAAGTGCCTTGAGTAATTCTGCTAAAGCAGATATTTCTGATACTTGCCATTTCAAGCCAATTTCTGCTTTTGAGTGGGGTAAAGTAATTTGAACCGTTAACATGTCAGTAGGAGTAGGATCTAATGGTGCAGAGCAAGATAAGGCAATAAATGCAGGTTTATTCGGTAGTGGTGAGCGATCATTCCCTGGCTTACCATCAATTAAGCGAATCCATTTGGATACAAGATTTGTATTCAATCCATGTTGCAAAGCGACCGAAGCAATTGAAACGTCCGGTGCTTTACAAGCCTGAACGATCTGCTGTTTAAATTCAGCACTGTATGTTCTTCGTTTTTTCGCAAGAGATGCGATGGATGTCTGGTGATTTGTAGTCATAAATTTTAGTCCCCACTTGTTTTTAAGTGGGGACTAAATTAAGGCTTATAGGATGAATTCATAAGGTGTGTTCAGCGGACGCTTAC
>NZ_JAKTHX010000013.1:0-2765 GCF_027854635.1 Acinetobacter sp. AOR43_HL | reverse complement strand
TAATTTGCTGTTACCTGCGGTCACGCTATCTAGGTCAAGGTCACGGCTTAGGCTGTATTGAATGGTGTTGCCACTCTTCGCAACTTGTAAGTTCGTTTCGCCTGCTGCTGTGCCGATATCGACCGTATCTCCCGCTTTGATCGCACCTGCATTGGCACCATTGCTGGCTAAGTTCCAACCTTTGTCTAATTCACTGATCGCAGCACCTACGTTGTTCACGTCTGTGCCATTCACGGTATAGGTCGGTGCTGTCACTGCACCTGTCGTGCTGTCATAGGTTGCACCACCACCTAAGTTGTTGGCTGTGCTGTTGCCCAATGCATCAGTCTTGTTATCCGCTGCGGCGGTCGCTGCATCCAATTGGCCTTTGTTCACCGCTTGGTCTGCTGTGGTCGCATCTGCAACATTGCTGATGTTGGTGTTCGCAGCATCAATGCCCGCTGTGGTGATGCTTGGTCCACCTGTGATGGTTAAGCCACTGTTGTTTAATTTGCTGTTACCTGCGGTCACGCTGTCGACACTAATATCCGATGCTAAACTTAATTGCACACCATCTGCAGTAGTAACACTGTTGATATTACTATCACCTTTAACATTGATAGTTTCTCCCAACGCATAGTTATTTGAGGTACTACCATCACCAAAATTAATGCCTTTTTGTGCTTCTGCTAGTGCTGAATTCGCTGTAGTTTGTGCAGTCGTTACATTGTTATTCGTGGTAGTTAACTGACCAAAGTTAACCGCATCACCTGATGCTGTACCTGCTGCAACATTTGTAATCTTTTGATTATTTAAATTTGCACCACCATTTAGATTACTTACTCCCGTAACACTCAATGTGCCACCAGTTGCAAGATTTCCTGCTGTGACAGTGCCTGTAAATACAGGTGCATCAGCCATTTGAATACTAACAGTATTTCCACTTACTGACGTTTTTAAATTATTTCCAGAATAAGTTCCAGCTGTTGAGCCTGTTCCAGTAATATTTAATGTTGAACCAAGCTTGTTAGCAGAACTACCTGTATTCCCACTAAAAGTAATTGGCTTAATAACTTCATTATTTAGATTAGTTAAAGCACCTGACACAGTATTCGAGTTTACTGTTGTTCCATCTGTTTTTGTAGTTGTAAAAGTTGGTGCAGTATATACATTTGTTGATGGATCATAGGCTGCTCCGCCTCCTAAAGCTGTAGTGTTCCCAACCGCACGATTGTTTACATCTTTAAGTTGAGCCACTGTAACCGCATCTTGGTCAGCAGCACCATCAGCAACATTTTGAATACGTCTAAGATTTGTAGATGAACCAACTGAAACAACGGAGGTAGGAGCTGTAGTGTTGGTAATGTAACCTGTACCAGTAGGCGCAGTCGTAGTTGAGCCTCCACCTAATGCAACAGAATTGTTAACACTAGCAACCGCCCCAGTACCTAATGCAATAGCATCTTTTATATTTGCAGAGACTTTTGCATCCACACCAAATGCAATAGATTTGTCAGCGCCAGTAGCTACTTGTGATCCTGCCATAAGAGCCGCGCTATAAGCAGCCTTAGCATCAGGGCCTTGCTGGTTATAAGTGGTCCCATTAATTGTAGTGCCATCACCACTCGAACCTAAAGCTAGTGATCCCTGACCATCAGCTATTGGGCTGCTGTGTGTAGTAGATAAACCACTACCTATAGCTACACCACCTTTACCATTAGACGTCACTGGATTTGAGTTGTAATTTGATCCAATAATTACTGACTGCTCAGCCGATGTTGATGAAATAATATCATTACCAATGACAGTAGATTGTGCCCCCTGAGCTGCTAAATTTGCACCAATTGCTATTGCTTCAACTGCAGATGCGCAAGCTGTACTATTTTCATTTGCAATGGCAATTGCGGCAGTTTCACTTCCAGTCCCATTTGAAGTTCTCGTACAGTTGGTCCGAGTAGTACCCCCTCCAGCTTCATAACCTGCATGGGCAAAATCAGCAGTAAATGCTGCGAAAATAGCAAGAGTTAAAGCTTTGTAATTAAAAAAAAGATTACCAAAACTCTGTGGTTCTTTTTGTTCTAAAGAAAGAGTTTGCCCAACACTTCCACTATTTTTTGTTTTCCCTTTGGCAATTTCAGAAACCGCCACCCATACGCCTAAAGAGGCATTCCATACAACCTTATAAACCTTATTCATAATAATTTCCAAATGCAGAAAAGAAGTTAGAACTTGCAGCCTTTATGTATACAAGTCGGTTTACCAAGTAAAAAAATGTAATTTATTATCGAGTAAAATAACAATTTTCTTGTGAGAAGTAAATCACACTTTGACCCGGCTTTGTTGCACAAAGGCTTGAAATGCACAGCTGCCCCTAAGTGATCCAAATTTAAGTGGCAACTTGGGTATGAGGGCGACCTAGCTCTGTGAATTTATTCAAGACTGCTATGCGTACATGAATCTCATTCACCTGACTAGGCAAACTCCTTGCTGTTAATTTATCCCCTAATAATTTGATGCAATGCATCTTGGTTTCCACCAAACTTCGCCGATGATAGCCTGACCATTTTTTCCATAGTGTTCTGCCTAAACGTTTAACTGTTCGAAGTAATTCATTTCGCTCCTGAGAATGTGATTTTGTATCTTTTCAAGGTCTTGCATTTTTTCTAGGAGGAATCACTGCATGCGCTTGTCGATCTGCAATGACTTGACGGCATCTTTTTGTGTCATAAGCTCCATCGGTATAAACAGAGTCTATTTGCTCATCCAATGGAATCTGATCAAGTAAA
>NZ_JAKTHX010000012.1:0-4121 GCF_027854635.1 Acinetobacter sp. AOR43_HL | reverse complement strand
ACAACAGTGGCTTAACCATCACAGGTGGACCAAGCATCACCACAGCGGGCATTGATGCTGCGAACACCAACATCAGCAATGTTGCAGATGCGACCACAGCAGACCAAGCGGTGAACAAAGGCCAATTGGATGCAGCGACCGCCGCAGCGGATAACAAGACTGATGCATTGGGCAACAGCACAGCCAACAACTTAGGTGGTGGTGCAACCTATGACAGCACGACAGGTGCAGTGACAGCACCGACCTATACCGTGAATGGCACAGACGTGAACAACGTAGGTGCTGCGATCAGTGAATTAGACAAAGGTTGGAACTTAGCCAGCAATGGTGCCAATGCAGGTGCGATCAAAGCGGGAGATACGGTCGATATCGGCACAGCAGCAGGCGAAACGAACTTACAAGTTGCGAAGAGTGGCAACACCATTCAATACAGCCTAAGCCGTGACCTTGACCTAGATAGCGTGACCGCAGGTAACAGCAAATTAAACAACAGTGGCTTAACCATCACAGGTGGACCAAGCATCACCACAGCGGGCATTGATGCTGCAGGCAACACAATCAGTAACGTAGCAGCAGGCACCAATGCTACTGATGCAGTAAACAAAGGCCAGCTTGATCATGTAGATAATCGTGTAACACAGGTTACAAATACAACTGCAAGTATCTTTGGTGGTGGTGCTAAAGCTAATACAGATGGTTCAATTTCTAACCCGACTTATAATGTTGCAGGTACAAGTGCAAACAATGTTGGTGATGCTTTAACAGCACTTGATAAAGCAGTTACTGATGCAGGTACGGCAGCGAATGCAGGCTGGACAGTTTCAGCCAATGGTGATGCTGCGACTGCTAAAAATATCAAACCAAATGGTAAAGTGAATTTTACTGGCGATGACAACTTAACTGTTGCTCAAAGCAGCGAAACTGATAATGAAGGTAATATCAAGGTCGCGCTGAACAAAAACTTGAAGGTTGATAGTGTTACGACTGGTAATACCGTTATCGATACGACTGGAGTAAAAGTTGGTAATAACGTCCATTTAGGATCAACAGGCTTAATCATTGCTGGCGGTCCGAGTATCACTACTTCTGGAATTAGTGCTGGTAATAAAACGATAAGTAATGTAGCCGCAGGTGTTTCTTCTACAGATGCGGTAAACAAAGGACAACTGGATAGCGCAATAAGTAGCATAAACAATAATGTTGGTGCTCTTGCTAATAGTGCTGTGCAGTACGATAAAAATAGTGATGGATCAGTTAACAAAGACTCTATTACTTTAGCTGGCGGTGCTAATGGTACAACCATTAAAAATGTAGCAAATGGTACTGTAGCAGAAGGTTCTAAAGATGCTGTTAATGGAGGCCAGTTATGGACTGTTCAACAACAGGTCAATAAAAATACGGGCGATATTTCGAATCTTCAGACTGACATTAGCAATATTAACAATGGTAAATCAGGTTTAGTTCAGCAAGCTGATAAAGATGCAGCGATTACTGTTGGTAAAGATACTGGTGGTACTCAGGTTAATGTTGCTGGAACAGCAGGTGAGCGTACTGTGACTGGTGTTAAAGCGGGAGCAGTTACAGAGTCCTCAAAAGATGCAGTAAATGGTTCTCAACTTAATACAACAAATCAAGCACTTGTAAACTACTTAGGTGGTGGAGCAGGTTATGACAATATTACCCAAAGCTTCTCAAATCCAACATATAACGTAGGTGATCAGTCTTACCACAATGTTGGTGATGCGATAGGTGCATTGAATCAAGCTGACCAAACATTAAATACCAAAATTGATAATGTAAGTAATAAGCTTGAACAAGCATTCTATGCAACAAACCAACGTATTGATGATGTTGAGAAAAGAGCGAATGCTGGTATTGCTGCCGCGATGGCTTTAGAAAATGCGCCATTTGTTGCGGGTAAATACACCTATGCTGTTGGGGCTGCTTATCATGGTGGTGAAAATGCTGTCGGTGTGACCTTACGTAAAACAGCGGACAATGGTCGCTGGTCACTGACTGGTGGTGTAGCTGCAGCTTCTCAAGGTGATCCAAGTGTTCGTATCGGTATTAGTGGTGTAATTGACTAATTCACTAGACGAAGAAGATGAGAATCGCTCATCTTCTTCATTTTTCCTTAATTTTGAGAGAGATAAAAAATGAAAGCATTGAACAAAACCATGCTGTTAGGTGCATTCAGTGGTCTAGTGATGTCGATGTCATTGAGTCATGCTGCTGAAATTGAAACAACCACTGCACAAGAACAGGAAATTCATTTTCCAGAGGTCAGTGACAGTTACTTAAAACAAGTCAAACGCTATGAATATGATGATGTGGCGCGTTTAGATGTTGGACTGAATAAAGACCAATTCCGTCATTTATTGGGCAATCCACAGTTTAATGAAGGTTTATTCATCAATAAAACGTGGAATTATGTGTTAGATATTCGCCAACCAAATAGTCAGGATTATTTGCGTTGCCAATTACGCGTTGACTTTGACAAACTCAGTAATCGAAAAGCCACTGCGCAAAACGTGTATTGGAAAGGTGAAGCCTGTCAGGGTTTGATGGCTTTTGGTGCAAATAACCAAGCCCCGAAAGATGCACAAATCACAGATCGTTCTGCCAGCGTATTCTTTGCCTTTGACCGTTACCATGCCAATGCAATTGAACAGGGTGCAGGTATTGTCACAGAGATTGCGCAACGCATTCAACAAAGCCCAAGTACAGGCCCAGTCGTGGTATCAGGTTTTGCTGACCCTTTAGGCAAGTTTGCCCATAACCAGCAATTGTCATCACAACGTGCCAATACGGTTGCTAAATTGTTGGTGAGTGCAGGCATTGCCCCAAATCGGATTCAGATTCAGGCAAATAGCCAAACTGATTTATATCAGCAATGCGCGGGAACTCGTGCCACAGTACAAACGGTGAACTGCTTAGCACCTAATCGCCGTGTAAATGTGGTGTGGTAAAGCTACAATTCTTACTTTAACCTCTTTGCAGCTGGCTGTACCAGCTAGCTGTTTTACAAAATAAATGACTTGGACCATTAACATGTTAAAACAACTTTCCTGCTTTGCGCTTGCTAGTGCATGTGCTTTATCTACTCAAGCATTTGATAAAACCCAAGTTGATTTGAAAAAAGATTTTTTTGGGACATGGACGGTTTACAATACAAAAACGAAATGTACAGAAAGCTATCAATTCACTCAGCCTGCACAAGTAATCTATAGCGCGAAACAGAAAAAAATGTCAGGCGAGTTTGCCATTGTGCGCAACCAAGATCCTAAAATTTTAGATATCTTTGCCATGAATGTCAGTAAAGATAATAAAAAAGCTGGCTGCAACGGTCAGCCAACTGATTTTACTAAAGCGCAAATCCGTTTAAGCTTGAAATGGATTTCAGCAAAAACTGCAGAATTGTGTACCGACTTGGAAGGCAAACAATGTCTGGGGCTTTATTTTATTAAACAAATGTAAGCAGAAAATTTAAAAGACTTCTTCGGAAGTCTTTTTTATCACATCTTTTCTTGAAATTATTGATAAACAATCTCAAAATGGTGGACTATTAATCACAAGTCAAGTTCTCAAGAAATTATGATTTGAACAGTTTCAAGATCCTTCAATTGCAGATGCAGTCATGGATCGGATTTTACATAGATCGTATGAACAGGCTTTGTTGCATAAAGGTTTGAAAGGCTGAGCTACGCTAAGTGATCCAAATTTAAGTGGCAACTTGGGTATGAGGGCGACCTAGCTCTGTGAATTTATTCAAGACTGCTATGCGTACATGAATCTCATTCACCTGACTAGGCAAACTCCTTGCTGTTAATTTATCCCCTAATAATTTGATGCAATGCATCTTGGTTTCCACCAAACTTCGCCGATGATAGCCTGACCATTTTTTCCATAGTGTTCTGCCTAAACGTTTAACTGTTCGAAGTAATTCATTTCGCTCCTGAGAATGTGATTTTGTATCTTTTCAAGGTCTTGCATTTTTTCTAGGAGGAATCACTGCATGCGCTTGTCGATCTGCAATGACTTGACGGCATCTTTTTGTGTCATAAGCTCCATCGGTATAAACAGAGTCTATTTGCTCATCCAATGGAATCTGATCAAGTAAA
>NZ_JAKTHX010000011.1:0-24143 GCF_027854635.1 Acinetobacter sp. AOR43_HL | reverse complement strand
CTGTATCTGCCTTAACCAGACTGTCTTTGGTACTTTGACTCAAATCAACTGCATAGTCCGTAACATTGTTAGCATCAGGTGTACCTGCCGTTACCATAACTGCACTTGATCCTGCTGACGCAGTACTACCTTTGACATTTACCGTATAAATATCCTGTCCATTGCTGCCTGTAGTTTTAACGACATCGGTAACATTCGTTCCTGCTGCAACCTCGGTTCTGGATGCTGCTATTGCTGAATCAATTGTATTTTGTCCAGTACCACCAATATTACTCATTGAAAGTGTGCCATTACTATTTAAAACAGCATCACCCCCTAAAATATCTACTGTGCTATTAGCAACATTACCTAATATATTATTCGTTGCATATAACTGACTACCATTGATAGCATCTGTACTAGTCTCGGAAATAGCACCAGACCCTACATTTTTAATTTGACGTTCTGCTCCCGCTGAACCAACTGACAATTGCATCCCTGTATTTGTAACTTGTCCCGCAAAATTACCATAGGTCAAACCATTTAAATTTACCTCTGACTCTTGTGTTGCATCACTAACAGTATTTGCATTTGCACCTAAAGCAATTGAATTCTCTTTAGTAGCTCGAGTATTCGTTCCAATACTTACAACATTATTAGTATTTACACCTATATTAGAATTTGAGCCTAAAAGAACATTGTTATTGCCTTGAGAAGAAACCCCAGAAAAGTACCCTATAGCAATATTCTGGTTTCCTTGAACACTACCACCCGAAGCATAACCTATAGCAATATTCTCATTTCCTTTTATATTTGAACCAGAATTATATCCGAATGCCGAATTATTATTTCCAATAATACGTTGACCTGTATACGTACCTGTTAATGTATTGCCATTTCCCTCTAGGTTGACACCTGAAGCCGTACCAATAGCAGTATTAAACTCACCAGTAGAGTTTGTAGTATTACTAATTCCTGTTAACGCATTACTACCTAGAGCCGTATTATAGCTCCCAGTTCGGTATCGTGCCGCATTTTGCCCTACATAACTATTATGTTGACCAATGCTATTTTGACCTGCTTGATCACCAATAAATGTCGCATATAGGTATTGAGAATTACGCCCAGCTTGATTGCCTAACATAACACTATCTGAACCATAGGTATTTTTAACACCATCATCATAGCGTTGTGCATTTTGAGCGGCATAAGATCCGATAATAACTTCGCTACCACCTACTGAACGAGCATTTAGACCTATTGCTATAGATCCAGGTAGGCCATTCACATCATTAACGTGACTTCCCACAATTACTTGTGCATTATCACCAATAGCAATACCACTATTACGATTATTTACGGTTGCATCACTTCCAATTGCTACAGCATTTCGTGCCGTTATCACTGAACTTCCAAAACCCTGAGCAATTGATTCATTAGAATTTGTATCTACATAAGACTCACGTCCAAAAGCCAATGATCCAAAAGCTAATGCTTGAGCATAATCACCCAGAGCAATCGCTGCATCTGCATCAGCATTTGCAACACGTCCAATTCCAATCGCACTCCATCCATGAGCTTTTACACCATCACCAATAGCTACCGCAGCATTACCAACAGCATCAGCAGTTGAACCTAATGCTACTGCTCGATTTCCATTTGCAGAACTACTGTCCCCTAGCGCAATAGTGCCACTTCCAATTGCATTATTTATCCGACCTACTGCAACTGCACCATCACCCTCAGCTGTATTAGATGAGCCTATCGCTACAGCCCCGACACCATTAGCATCCTCACCATAACCAATAGCTACGGCACCTCCAGAACCTATAGTATATTGACTACCTTTTGTACTAGCTATACTGTTAGATCCAATCGCTACATTATTAGATAGGTCTTCATTTATATCAGAGTTATCTGCCGTTATATTTTTACCAATAGCAACTGAGTTTTTACCTAACGCATTAGCAGTTTCTCCAATTGCCACACTATTCGTGCCCGAAGCGGTTGTATCAATAAAACCAATTGCAATTGCTTCTTGCCCAGAAGCTCTTGCATCTAGATTTGTCTGAGCAACATTTTGCGCATTGGCCTGCACACCATTAATGAGGGTAAAACCGCCTGTTGCAGTCTGACCAAGACATGTCCATGGAACAGCACTAGTAAGATTGGTTGCCGCTTGACTCACACAGCTATTGCTCGGTCCGATAGCCGCAGTTACTGTTGGTGTTCCTATGTCTGCACTACCTGCAGCAAAAGCACCAGTTGATATTAAAGCGCCAGAAAAGAGAGCACTCCTAGAAAAAACAATAAATTGATTATGTTTAACTTTGCTAGATGTATGACTAATACCCACATTTGTAATATTGCTACCTGAACTACGCTTCCCTTTGGCTTTAGATAGCTCAGATGCAGTAACCCAAATTCCCAAAACCTCATTCCAGATTAACCGATATATCTTATTCATTTTAATTTCCTTTTTTGCATATGTTGGTTGGAAATATCCTTGTGCTTGAGTTAACTGCAAGAGGTATAACAGCTATAACTGCAGCAACAATTTTTCTATTAGTGTGATCAAATTATCATCAAGACATAAAATGTGCAATATGCACATTAAAATTAAATAAAACTATAATCATCCTTTTAAAAATTAATATTTTATTGATTTTTAAATATTTATTATTTTTAAATTTTAGTAATCAAGGACAAGTTTTAATAAATTCTTTTAATTCCCCCTCTAGACTTTGAATTAGAAAATGCTTTCAAAATCTAGGGGGTGGATTCTATCTAATAATTAAATTAGTAGGGCTATCTAAAGTTATAATTTTCTAGAGATGAGCAAAACACCAATACCTTTACCTTGGATTTATATAATAAAAATAAGTGGTTATTATAAAAAGTAAAGAAAAAGAAAGAATTAAATAAGTGTTTACAGTATTAAAACTTTTAATAAAGTTCCAGATATTCATAAATTTACCCAGTTACCATGCAAAACTACAGACGAAAAAAAAGCTCATAGCAATCGCATTGAGCCGTGCATAATACATGCAATATAGACCACACTATGCCTGAACAATGTGATTCTCATTTTAAAATACCAAAAAATGTTCAATTTGTACATAATTTATAAATTAGAAATAGATGTACTTTAGATGTCCTCTCCTGTACTAGTATTTCATGATAGTACCCTAAATGTACTACCGAGCTTCTAAAATTATCGTACTCACCTGACAGGTTATGTATTAATTGAACAAATAGATCCATATCAATAAAATTCTTATAAGCGAATTTAACTGCGACTACATTTTTAACAAATGCATTAAATCCTAATATGTAGTTTTACAAGTTGATCATAGTGTCATGATGCTAATAAAACGATATACGAAGTAAATTAATTCAGATGAGAATAAGAGAGGATTACTAAAATTTAGAAGATTTCCAAAATTGTAATAAAAAAACGGAACCAAATTATACATTTGATTCCGTTTAAAAATTTTTGGCGGAAGCGGTGAGATTCGAACTCTACAAAAATAACATTAATAGATTCTATTAAATTCTAATTCATTATTTTTCAATAAATTATAATACGTTAGAATCTATTAGGCTTTAACGTTTGTGCCAAATTTTGTGTCAAAATCCTTAATAAAAAATCATCGTTCTGAACCTAGCCAAAATAATGGACAGCACGTCCCTCTAAAGATAACGTAACTTTAATCTTTGGAGACTCAAGAAATGGCTAAACGTTTTAGTCCTGAATTTAAACAGCAAGCGATTGATTATGCACTTTCAAACTCCCACGAAGCTATAGCTGCAATCGCCCAGAAATTAGGTGTGGGTTATTCAACCTTAGACAAATGGATTCGTGAAGCCAATCCAGTGGGTTCAAGCAAACGTCAACTTTCACCAGAACAACAGCGGATCGTGGAATTAGAGAAAGAAGTCAAACAGCTCAAGGAAGCCAATGACATCTTAAAAAAAGCGCATGTGTACTTTCTGACAGATCATGCCAAGAAAAGTACACGGTAATTCAAGATCTGGATGTGAATGAAGTCACTGTATCTTCTGCCTGTAAATGCCTGGGTGTCAGCACTTCAGGCTATTATGCCTGGCGAAAACGCCAGGCCAATCCAGCGCAGAAATATAATGATTTAAAAGCCGTATATTGGCAGCATCATGCACGATTGGGTGCACCTTCATTTGTACATGACATGCATGATTTAGGTTACAGCATGAACGAACGAACCGTTGGAAGAATGCTTAAAAAGCTTGGTTTACGTAGCAGGATTGCACGTAAATACAAGCATACGACTGATTCAAACCATCGTTTGCCTACAGCGCCTAACTTGTTGGATCGTCAATTTACGGTCAATGAACCCAATAAGATCTGGACAACGGATATTACCTATATCCGTACTAAGCAAGGTTGGCTGTATTTATGTGTGATGCTGGATCTATTCAGCCGTCGTATTGTCGGTTGGCAAACTAGCCATCGAATAGACCGTCAATTGGTGTGTGATGCGTTTCATTATGCAATGGCTCGTCAGGGGTATCCAATGGGGGTGCATTCGGACCAAGGCTCACAGTACTGTAGTCGTGATTTTAGGGCGCTATTATTGACGAATAACTGCGTTCAAAGTATGTCACGCAGGGGAAACTGTTGGGATAATGCAGTGACCGAAAGCTTCTTTCATACATCGAAAGGTCATGTGGTCCATGGCAGTGTGTTTGCCACTCGAAAAGAAGCGAATATTGTCTTGTTTGACTATATTGAGATTTATTACAATCGGGTCAGAAGGCATTCCGCAAACGGCTGGTTAAGCCCAGAAGCCTTTGAACAGAAATATTTTAAGAATTTAGAGGGATTTGTTGTCCACGATACTGTCTAGGATCAAGGCGGTGATCTATGACTTTCAGGATAGCCGTTCTGGCCAGCATGCTGAAGAGTTCCTGAAAGACTGGCAGGGTCATCTGGTTTGTGATGATTACAGTGGTTATAAAGCACGCTTTAAATCAGGCCCGGTCATTGAGGTGGGCTGCATGGCACATGCACGTCGTAAATTCCATGAACTGCATGTAACTGGGAAAAGTCAGGTTGCTGAACAGGCATTAGTGCTGATTCAGAAACTGTATGCGATAGAAGCCGAACTCAGGAAAAAGACCGATGGTACAGCAGAACATCGCCGCGAATATCGGCAAAAGCATAGTCAACCGGTGATGCAACAACTGTATGAATGGCTCAACCAACATTATCTGACGGTGCCATCGAGTTCTCCAACTGCCAAGGCGATCAATTACAGCCTAAAACGTTGGCAGGCACTCTGCCGCTATCTGGATGATGGCAATTTGCCTATAGATATGAGCAGCATTGCTGCGCAAGGGATTGAGAACCAAATGCGCCCCTGGGCCTTGGGACGTAAGAACTGGCTGTTTGCTGGCTCGCTGCGCAGCGGTCAGCGAGCGGCGAATATCATGACTTTAATCCAGTCAGCAAAGCTGAATGGCTTGGATCCGTATGCCTATTTAAGTGATGTGCTGCAAAGACTGCCGACACACAAAGTCACCCAAATTGAAGAATTGCTGCCACACCGCTGGAAACCTGAACCGAATTAAAAATTGGTATGGGATTCAGCGGACGCATGCGATGAAATCGATTGTAAGCAGTTTGCAAAGGACAGAGCTCTTGAGGAATATCATGCCATGTCGCACCCGTACATAGCTTCCATAAGATAGCTTCTATGATATTTTTACTGTTTTTTTGAGCAGAAATAACCATGTAATCGTATAGTATATTGAATTTACTACTAAATATTATCGGCAAGAAGAGTACGAGCAATTGAAAAATATAGAAATGAAAAGAGCTTAAAGGAGAATTTATGGCACCCACGGAATAAAATTAACTTTCAATACGATATTGGAAGGTATTTTTAACATTCGACACACTGGTCGGTTTGCCATCGACGAGACGAGGCTGATATTTAAAAGTGAGAGCAGCCTGAATCGAAGGTCGTACAAACATCGGATGACAGTCGCCTTGTGCCTTTGGATTTTCTACCCGTCCTTTTTCGTTCACGCTATACACCACCGTACAATCCCCCTCCAGCTTACGATCCAAAGCTTGTTCAGGATAAGCTGGTGCTATTTTTGTAACAGGTTGATAATTTTTAACATCAAATGATTCAGGATGAGTTTGTGCTTTAGGTTCTACTGATTTCTGGGTCTTCGTCTGAGTTGGTATATCCGCTTGAGACTGGGTATCTACTGTTTTCTGAGATTCCGCTACTGCCATTTGCTTTTCCGTCACGACTTGCTGTGTCGGTTTAGACGCTGTAGGTACAATTTTGTTGCTCTGTGACTCTACAAACTTCTTGGTGGTTTTCGGTTGGACTTCAGTAGGTTTCTCAACCTGTTTCTTGATAGGCTCATGTAAGGGTTTTTCTTCGACTATCGGTTCAGGCTTTTTAGGTTCTGGTTGTTGTTTGGCTGGAGGGGGTATTTTCACAAATTGTAATTGAATGGTTTTCGGCTTGGGTTCCGCCAATGTTTCATGCATCTCAACCGTACATAACCATGCAATTAGCGCAATATGCAATCCAGCCGTGACCGAAAGTGCTAGGCCTTGATCACGAAACCTAATTTTGGAAACGGTTGTCATCATGATTGTGGTTCCTCTGTCACTAGCCCCAAGTTCGTTACCCCACTTTTTTGCAAGGATGCTATGGCCTGTGCAACCAGTTGATAATCAGCATCCTGATCGGCACGTACATAAAACTGTAAGCTTTTATCTTTTTGAATAATCGGAACGAGCTTTTGTTGCATAGTGGCTAAATCAATGGCCTGATCCGTAACTTTCTCGGTATTCACTTCTGATCCAATATTCCAGTAATACTGGCCATTGGCTTGAATAGATAAGGTTACAATACGCTGCTGTTGTGACGCGGGCATGACATTGGCATCCACTTTAGGCAAATCAATTTGAATGCCTTGTGTCAACATTGGTGCAGTCACCATAAAAATTACCAACAACACCAACATGACATCAATATAAGGAACCACATTCATTTCAGCATTGGGTTTTAATTTTTGAGGACGCTTAATCATGGCTGTTGCTCCTTAACGCGAAGTGCGCTCAGTGTGCCCCAACAAACGATAAATACGCGTTTGCAACTCATTGGCAAAACCGTAATAACGACTGGAAAGCTTGTCAGCACGTGCCGAAAAGCGGTTATACGCCACGACCGCAGGAATAGCGGCAAATAAACCAATAGCTGTTGCAATCAGCGCTTCTGCAATCCCTGGTGCAACTGTATTGAGGGTTGCCTGTTCAACGGCAGACAGTCCAATAAACGCATTCATAATGCCCCAGACCGTTCCAAATAAGCCTATATAAGGACTAACTGAACCGACTGTTGCAAGAAAGGTGAGATTTTGCTGAAGCTTTTCTTCTTCTTCACTAATGCTGCTGAGTAAACGACGTTCTACCCCATCAATTACATCACTTGTAGTAAGTTGCTCATCTTTGATCAATTGATGGTATTCATCAACCCCATGTTGAAAAATGCTGACAACGCCTTTTTGTTGTTCAGGCTGTTGGTAGTCTTGCTGTAAAAGATTGAGATCTTTTTGCTGTCTAAAATTCTTTAAAAAGCGGTTCCAAAGCTGCTCTTGTCCACGAAGTAACATGCCGTGACGCACGATTAAATACCAACTTACGACTGAGGATAAAACCAAAATCAACATCACTACTTTTACCAACACACTGGCATGGCTAATCAACATCCAAACTGACATTTGATCCATCGTTGCTTGCATAACGCACTCCAATTTTTTTACTGCATGGTGCAGTACACATATATTTTTAAAATGGGCTGTGATTCTTTAGCAGCCCATGTACTCACTCAGGTACTAAAACGCTATTTAGTCCAAATGCAGGGCTTGAGCGATTTTTTCCCAAGGCACATATTTAAAGTTCTGATTGGTTTCAGGCATACGTTTACGTCCGTCTTGCACCACCAACATGCCTTGCTTCCATTTGCCACCAAAATTTAGGGAACTCACATCTAGTCCATCTGTTTCAGACACAGCGTCAATGCCTTTGTCGGTATTGATGCCGATACGAAATGCGCCACGAACCGTGTAAGGTGCAGCAGCATCAAGCACCACAAAGCTGTCATTGCCTTGGCTTGAAACCACCAAATAACTTTGGTTTTTGCCGTGATAAAGTCCCATCCCCTCAATGTCATCATGCATCACCTCTCCTACACCAATCACCTGCTGCATAGGAAGCTGAGTTTTTGGGTTGAGATCTTTTACCCACACCGCGACATCTTCTTCACCCAAGAAAATATGCCCTGTGGCATCATCTACGACACAGCCTTCAGGTTGGGTTTGAACTGAAAAACGTTGTACTTCTTCAGCCCGTAATTTTTGCTGTGCAGCCGTGATGTGGTATTGAACAAAAGTCCCATTTTTATCGTTGGGAATGGCATAAATTTCCCCTTGAGCGTCGCGGTACATGCAAATGCCATAAATATCATCCAATGTGGTTGTTAACTCGCCAAGCACAGAAACCTTGCCCGTTTTGGGTTGAATCGCAAAGAGATGCAGGCTGTTATGATCTCGGTTCGATGCCACCGCCAAATCGACTGTCTGATTGCCCCATTTAAAACCGTGGCGTACATCGACATTATTCAATCGCCCTACTGGCAAATACTGCACGGTTTTGCCCTGTAAGTCGTTAACCTGTAGACCACCTTGTTTATCTGTCGCTAAAATACGGGACTGACTCGGCTGTGCAGCGTTATGCCAAATCGCAGGATCATCAGCCGCATCACCTGTACTTGGCACGCCCTCCGTCTGCACTTCTGCTGGAATAGTGATGATATTTTGGGCTTTGGTCTGGGTCTGAGTTTCCCATTCCGCATCCGCCACTTTTACGGTTTTATCATCTAAAATCAGCAAGGATTTATCGGTTAAATTACCTTGAACACTCAAAGTCTCTGCTTCTTTCACCGTGTCTAATTGTAAAGGTGGCTGTGCTTTCCATTGCTTATCTTGCTTTTGATAACGATAAAGCAAAGGTTTTTCTGCATCGAGTACAGCAATATGATCATCTACAATCGCAATTGCAGAGGGTGAACCTTGCATCGAACCAAAGGGTTGCACGAGATCTACCGCTTGACGCACCATGTCAGCTTCAGAATGTGCTGGATATGCCCAAACCCCAACATTCTCTTCATTAATGAACAGCTCTGCGGTGCTATCATTCACTTTGCATACACTGCTGGCAGGTGGAAAACTAAGACGACGTACCAACTGTGGTTGAACCAAAGCCTTTTCATGCTGAGCCACCAACCATTGCTCACCAAGCCCCTCTTCACCCACTAAAAAAGCAAAACTCAGCCCTTGAGCATCGGTATATAGGCAAACATCTTCAGACTTAAATGAACGCTTTGGAATAAAGCTGGGTTTGTCCCATGCTTTATTTTTTAAGTTCATGCTCATCAGTTGAATTTGCTGTTGTTGCACATTTGACGCAGCAATCAATAAATGCTCCGAACCAATCCGATAATCAAAACGCCCAAACTGACCTTGAATTTGATGTAGTACATTTTGTTGATCATCTAAAATTTGTAGCCCTTTATTTTTACTGCTCAACAGTGCGGCAACTTCAGGCCATGCACTCAAGGTTAACCATTGTACGTCCTCAGTTTTCGCCCCTTTCATGTCGACTTCACGTAATTGCAACTTCGCTGCCATGGGCTGATCTATTGGTATTTCAACTGGGCTTAACAACTGGCTACTCTGCGTAGGCTGAGGCACACTGTGTTGACTACATGCTGTCAGTAACAGTAAGCAACTGCTTAAAGCAGACAATTTAAAAGATGAAAATTTCATAGAGACACTCAAAATTGGGCAAGGAAACTCAGGTCTGCTTTTGCTGAGCAAACCTGAGAACTAAATTTAATTCGACTTAAAAATGGGTATAGGTCAGTGCCAGTTTGTAAGCTGGGCCATACTCTTCATATTGCGCGTTATAAGCCTTAGAACCTGCATAGTTGTAATAATGCTCATCGGTGATGTTTTGTACATCAAACTTGAGCTGTAAGTTCTTAGATAAGTTCACATGACTACTGAAATCAAGGAAGATTTGGTCATCGGTATAAATGTCTTTTTCTGGCGTGTCGATATCACCAAGTTCATACAGATAATTCGATTTATAATTTGCTGAAAGTCGCACACCAAAGCGCTCATTTTCCCAACCAATCATGGCATTGCCGACCACATCCGACTGGTTTGGTAAATGAATACGACGGCTCAGAAGTTCGCCATCTTTCATCGAATCAATATCTGCTTCTGACTTACTAAAGGTGGTATTAAAGCCCAGCAAGAAACCATTCCAAGGTGCTCCTAGATGGTCAAACTTTTGTGAGTAGGCAAACTCCATCCCGTACAGTTTTGCTTCATTACCATTTTTATAGGTAATAGCTTCATCAAAGTCAGCCCATTGCCCTGTTCCTGCAATATTGGTGTTATAAATAAAGTTATCGATATCTTTATAAAATGCGTAGAAGCCCACCATACTGGCTTTGCCAAAATATTTTTCTACGCCTAAGTCAAAGTTTGAGGACTCCAAAGGTTTGAGCATTGGGTTACCAAACTCAGCTTCATCACCATCGATATAAACACCTGGTGCACTTTGCGCAAAGTTTGGACGTACCACACTATTGGTCCAAGCGGCACGGAGGTAAGCGTTATCGGCCAATTGATAACGAAAATGTAGGCTTGGCAACCAATGATCATAGTCATTTTTATATTTAGTCGCAGTGATCACATCATCGTTGAACTCAAAACCACGTGCTTCAAAGTTGGTATTTTCATAACGTAAGCCTGCAATCACACGCAGTTGATCCAAATCAACGGTATTCATGACATAAGCCGCTTGTATGTCTTCATTCGACTTAAAGTCATTAATGATTGAACCGTCAGCAACCACATAATCATTTGGATTTAATCCACTGATTTTATCTTTAATAGCATTTTCATTAATGGTTGGACCAAACTGTCCCAGTTCATAATGGCTGTTTGAATTGAAATCTGAACTTGACGTACTGAGATCTTCATATTTCCATTCATCGGTATTGTTGGTTTTTTCACGTTGACTGATTTTTCCGCCGAACTTCAATGCAGCAGCATAATTCCCCAGCATATAGTCTTTCAAAAAGTCTAATTTACCGTTGTATTCTTTATCGGTGGTTTTAGATTTTTCCCACGACACCGAATCTAACTCATAGTTGGCCGCATCATAAAAATCTTGGTCTGCCGTAATTACAGGTTTTTGCGTACTATTAAATCCAACATTACTAAAATCACCTTGGTATTTTGCCCCCGAAATTCCCCCTGGATTTTCCTCCGATGCTTCGCTATAACCGAGCTGACCTTCCACCGTCCACGTGCCAAAACCTTGCTTACCACCGAGGACAAAAGACTGTATTTCTTGTGTTTCTTCACGGCTCTTCAGTGAACGAGTCACTTCTGCATCACCACGCTGGCCTGCAAGTTGTGGATCAGAAAATTCAGCCGCCACTTCCTGACGTGATTCAGTGTCTTTAAAGCGACTATATAAAGTTCTTAAATAGTATTCGCCTGTGTCATTCGGACGGTAATCAAAGTTTAAACCCGCACCAATGCGCTCACGCTCGATGTCATATTGACGCATTGCGGTTTCTTCAAGTGCGTCACCATCCCAAGCCCCACCCGTTTCAACATTGTCCGAGCCAAATTTTCGGTTTTGATAACTCAGTGCCAGTGCCACCCCAAGGTTGTCTTGCCGCTCACCAACACTGAAACGATTACTGATAGCACCAGATGCTTTAGGGCTATATTTTTCCCGTTTTTCATCATAACCACCTTCAACCGTTCCCGTATAAAACAAACCGTCATGGTCAAAAGCCGATAAACTTTCAACCTGCACCGTACCACCTAATGAGTTGGCATCCATGTCTGGTGTCAGCGTTTTCACCACAGCCAATGACTGTACTAGCTCTGAAGGTAAGACATCCAATGCTACGCCACGGCGATCGCTTTCAGGCGCGGGAACCAAAGTACCATTAATGGTTACTGCATTTAAGTCAGCGCCTAAACCACGAACGGAAACAAAACGTCCTTCGCCTTGGTCACGCTCTGTAGATACACCTGATATCCGTTGCAACGCTTCTGCGGCATTGTCATCGGGTAATTGTCCAATGCCATCGGCATGTACCACACTGCTGATTTGGTCGGCACGTTTTTGTTCTTTGAGTGCTTTATCCATACTTGCAGTTTGACCAATGACCTGTACATATTCCACCGTGTTATCTTCGGCATGTAGATGCGTCATGCTCAGCATTGACAGGACCAGTGTGCTGAGCTGAAAACCCGCACGCTTATGTTTCATGAAACGGCTCTGATTATTTTGCATTATGTTCTTCCCCTCAAGCCAAAGTGGCATGGTTTGAACGCACAATAGAAATTGAATGTGAACATGATGTGACAGTGCCTTTTACGATCTGTCCTTTTTATTTGTTTTTGGCCTTTTTCAGCAAAAAATGAGCTAATTTGATCTGTATAGAGAAAATACTGAGCATACAGAATGATGCATATTCACCTCAAAGATAGGGTTTTTCAGCATTTTTACTCTCAAAAATCAAAAATACCCTGATCTATTTTGACCCTAGCCATTGCCATCAAACTGTCATCTAAATCTGTTTAGCTTGGGCGAAAATAAATCATTTCAAAAAATGCTATGCCTAAATACTTTGCTTACTACCGCTGGCCTTTGTTATGTGTAGCGACTGCCTGTAGCTTATCCCTTTGGTTATTTATCCTACTTGGGCAGAGCAAGTCGTTTGCTGAATGGAACTGGGTCGATATTTTAGGTGAAGGGGGAGCAACTGTTTTTATTGGTATTTGGATTTTCTTTATTATTAAAAGCCGTCCTTTGGGCCGTGTAACCAACTATATCTTTTATGGACTGTGTTTTATTTTTTTCCACATGTGGATGGACAGCTTAGATGAGTTTATTCGCCTGCCTAAAGAAATCATGTGGGATGCATGGCTTGAGTCCATTCCTTTTCCAATTGGACTGTATCTATTTACCATCGGGATTTATTTTTGGCATCAAGAAGAACAGGCAATTTCTAAACACATGCAAAAACGAGAACGTATTTATCGGGATCATCGCTTATTCGATGCACTCACCCCTTTGGCCGATGCTCATTATTTTAAAACACAGCTCAAAGCCGCAATCGAGCAAAACTTGCATGAACCCAGCGACATGTCCGTCATACTGCTAGATATGCATAATTTTAATCAGATTAATCAAACACATGGCTTTGATGAAGGCACATCTATTTTACAGCATGTTTCACAATTGATTAGCTTAAACTTACGACCACATGACCTGCTCTGCCGCTTCGCAGGAGATCGTTTTATTATGCTGTTACCAGAGACTAAGCTACAACAGGCTGAAAAAATGGCTGCTCAACTTGAACGCATGCTTATGGTCAGTGCTTATTATCAACGTGATCTGTCCGTGCACATTCCTCTAAAAGCACTCACGACCTGCTGCGCTGTCGGACAATACCAAACTGCCCAACAACTCTTGAGTGCCTTAAATCAGCAATTGCTCCAAGTGAAGCAGTACCACTCACCGAAGCGAGTCATGGTATGAGCTTTGAATGCGACTACAGCTACATTCCTGCGCATCATCAATTGTCTATTTTAATTGATTTGGCAGCGAGTCATGAAGTCGAACATCACGTCCTGCTCAGTGGCAGCAGTATTTTCTTAGAAGATATCTTTTCGGGGCAAAAACTAATTAGTCAACAACAGTTACAACAGGTTTTAAAAAATGCTGAACAGTGCTTTCGCAATCAGGACATCAGTTTCTTATTTGGTCAGCGCAGTTTAACCACTCCCTTTAATGACGCCATTAAATCCATGCTTTATGCATCGACCTTCGATGAGGCACTTAGCCGTTATTTAACATTTTCCGCGTCCGTTTCACCATGGTTATGCCCTCGACTCATGTACAGTCAAAGCCATATTCATATTTATTGGTTAGATGAAAACAAGCTTGAAAATCGCTTTTTAATCGAAAGCGCAATGAGTGCAGTACAAGCGTTTAGCCGTCAACTGTACCAAGCCAAATTAGCGTGGAAATTCGAGTTTAATTTTTCTGAACCGGATTATATTGAACAATATTGGACACATTTAGGCAGTGCTTTAGAGTTTAATCGCCCGATCAACATGATGAGCCTGCCTCGTGACGTGATCCATGAAAAACTTCCCAATGCCTCTTCGACCTTAGCTGCAATCAGTTATCAACATGCGCTGAAAGAAATGACAGCTCAAAATATTCAACAGAGTTTTTTGCTCAGTTTGCATCAATACTTCATGCAGAATATTCAAAATAATATTCAACTTGAACAAACCGCTGACTATTTTCAAATGAGTTCTGCCACCTTAAAACGTAAACTGAAAAAGCATCAGACCCATTTTCAGGCGCAACTCGATCAAAGTCGTTTGCATACTGCCATCATTTTATATCGTGTACATGGTTTTAAAACTGAACAGATTTCTCAGTATTTACAAATTAACGATGCCACTAATTTTCGACGTGCGTTTAAGCGGTGGAGTGGTTTAACCGTACAAGCGGCACAGTCCTAAGCGCTTATTTTTCCCAAAAAAATCACGGGTATTTCTATTGTAACGTCGAAATTAAAAGTCAAAAACTCATCGGCTAATCACTAAAGTCTGCATAGTCACGTTCGCTGTATTTTTCTGTTTGTGTCCAAGGTGTAGCAACATGTTGGCCAATTTTGCGCACGGTAAAGGTTTTGGCATAGCCTGAGGTCGGTTTGAGCAATTCATATTTTTGAACCAGTTGATCCTGTTCACTCCATATAATATTCAACGTTTGCCCAGCACTGCGTATTTGATAATGCGCTAACTTCGGATCACGTTGAATCAATTGTGCTCGCTTTAAAATGTCAGGATGAATCAAACTATATTCACAGCGCCAACAGTTTTTCATCCCTAGCATTTCTTGATCGACATCCTTCAAATGCACTCGCATTTTTTCATCAGGCAAGATATAGAAACGCTGAAACGGACTTTCTACGTTTGCTTGCCCGACTACATCTTTGCGCTGCATCCACTGAATTGCACTGTCAAAACTCACATGCTCATGGGTGTCTGTTTTGGCAGACACATGAGCGTTGCTATGTGTATGGGCTTCGTCAGCATGCGTTTGAGTGTTTAAACGTTCAATCCAAATATTTTGCTCATCTCGAATTATTTTCTCACTGTATTTTTGAATGGTCGTGACCCCATTGGCATCCAACCGTTCAATCTGATAATCAATACGATATTCATCGGCCGACCATACCCATGGACTGAGCAAACTGAAAGACAATGCTAAGAATTTCATTTTGAATTTGAACGGCCGTATAAATCTTGTATCCATTAGAATCCAAACGCCTTTTTCAATTGCTCAAATACCCATGTATTTTCTTGTGTGCCTTTGAATAGATTTGAATTCTTTCCTTCAGCAAACAGCATCACATCTCCGCCGCCATGTGTTTCGCTTTTCGTCAGTTGCACCCCGACTTCTTGTTTATAGTCGTCAGCAAAGGCTTGCTCGTTGCTAATACTGTCACGAATATCTAAACGTTTACCCGTACCATTTCCAAAAACAAGCGTCGTTCCTGTTGCCCCATTTACATCGCGGTATGGATTATGTACTTGGCCATCAGCCAGCACTTTGCTGTAAGCATTTTGTTCTTTTGCAATATTATAATCATAGCTCAGCCCCAAAATACCTGGATTAGTTTCCGTCGTTTGACCCGTTCGTGCGGCATAACCATTAAAGGTCATCACATGGTCATGGTCTGCCGTCACTACAATCAAGGTATTGCTCAAATCCACTTTATCCAGTGCAGTTTGAATTGCATCATTAAATGCCTTGGTTTCCTGCAATGCCCGTTTGGCATTATTGGCATGTAGCGCATGGTCAATACGCCCACCCTCAACCATCAAGAAATAGCCTTGTCCATGACTCTGTGCTTGCAGTGCATCAATCGCTTTACTGGTCATCACCGCCAGACTCGGTTCAGTCTCTATATTCTTCTTAAGTCGGTCCAAATCAAAATTTAAATGCGACTGTGTGGAGAATACGCCGAAAATTTTCTGAGTATTGACCGTCTGTGCCAAATCACTTTGGCTTAAAACGGTTTGATAACCCTGCTGTTTAAACTCTGCCAATAAATCACGACCATCCAAGCGCCCTTTGGGGTTAGAGACTGCATCATAAGGCGTCCAATGATTTAAGCCGCCTCCCATAAGGACATTAATGCCATCCAATAAGTTTGGATTATAAGCTTGACCTTTTGGAACAGCTTGAAGCGCGATATCGTATTGCGCATCACGGTGACAGATATGTGCATAGGTTGCCGCAGGTGTGGCATGGGTGAGTTCGGTCGTCGTCACTACGCCAACCGCTTTACCCTGCTTTTTTGCCAGTTCTAAAATACTTAACGCAGGCATCCCTGCGACCATACTACTGCCCTGTTCTGGACAACGGTTGATGGCTTTCGCTAAGCTTTTGCCATTCGGCAATTTTCCTTCTTCAGGTTCGACCGCAACCGTTCCTGTTGTCATGGCAATCACTTCATTTTTATTTTTCTGCCCAGTCATATAGGCGCCCATAGAGGGAGCGCTATCTGTGGTTTGACCATCCTCAGAATAGGTTTTAATCCGTGCTGCGTGCTTCATGCGGTCCATGGCCAGTTTGCCATTTTCCCCCACAGCATAAATACGACTTGCCGTCACTGTGGTTGGTCCCATGCCATCGCCTAAAAAGAATATAACGCTTTTCGTCGGTGTAACTGTGGTGTCCGCAGCATACAAAGCACTTGAAGAAATCGACGCTGTAAGCAGAAGCATCATGTATGGGATGGTTTTTAAAGTAGGTTTCATGTGATATCCCTCTGCTATAAGCCTGTGATCTTACGAATGAGGTGATTGACCTCAATATTTTCAAGGCTACCTGAGAACTGATCGGCTCCCTGACCAATCGCACCTAAAAACACATCTGCACCGCCATGCGTTTCTTTATCTTTATAGCCCGTTTGAATCACAGCTTCTTGTTGGAAATCATCCGCAGCAGTGCCCGTACACCAACCCGTTTCAGCCAAAGGATAGGTGAAACTATATTTTTCACCTTGTGGTGCCTTTGGCCCTTGTACAGGATGACAGACATCAGTGTCTTTTAAGTTCAGTACCAAGTCATCCATACGGTTTTGAGTGGGGCGTTTTTTGCCCGTACCAAAACCGATAATCGGATAAGGTTGACCATGAATATCTTGAGCAAAGCCCGCTTGATCATAGTTTTTTACCAATCCAAGCACACTGGTTTCCTTACCTTCGACGTATTTTCCTGTACGCTTGGCATAACCATTTAAAACCAAGGTGTGATCATGGTCGGCTGTGATTACAATCAGTGTATTTTTAAGTTCAGGATCACTTTGTTTAAGCTTTTGAATGGTTGCTTCTAAAGCATCATTTAAGGCAATCGTGTCTTGTAAAGCACGTTTGGCATTGGTGTCATGCAGCGCATGATCTATACGCCCGCCCTCCACCATCAGGAAAAAACCTTTTTTATTTTGCGTCAGGATGTCTAAAGCAGACAGCGTCATTTGCTTAAGACTCGGCTCTACCAAGTTTTTCTTGGTGCGATCCAAGTCGTAATTTAAATGGCTGTGATTAAATAAACCCAATAATTTTTCATTTTTCGCCAGTTGCACTTGGGACAGTTGGTTTTCATCAAAAACCACGCGGTAGCCTGCCTTTTGCATCTCGGTAATTAGATTGCGCCCATCAGTACGTTCTCCACCTGCATCTTTAGGCAAAAATTGACGCTTACCTCCACCTAAAACCACATCGACTCCATCTTTGAGTTTGAGGTTATAGCGTTGATAATCATCGCCTTTTGAACTCGGGACCAACTGTGATGCAATGTCATTTTCAGCATCACGGTGGCATATATGCGCATAAGTCGATGCTGGTGTGGCATGCGTGATCCGCGTTGTGGTCACAACCCCTGTCCCCCAGCCCTTTGCTTTGGCTAATTCAAGTAAAGTCTGTGTGTTTTGCTTATTTTTGTTTTGTGGGTTACTAGCGCACTGGTTATTCCCTACTGAGTCAGGTTCAACCGCAATTGTCCCTGTCTGCATCGAGATCACCTCGTTTTTCATCTTGACACCTGTCATATAAGCACCCATCGAAGGTGCACTGTCAGTGACTTGCGCATCTTCAGAAAAGGTACGAACAAAGGCAGACTCAGGTAACCGATCAATTGCTATCTGACCATCTTCACCGACAGCATAAATGCGGGAAGCGGTAAGTGTGGTCATGCCCATTCCATCACCCAAGAAAAACACTACACGTTTCGGTTGTTGGACTTTTTGTTGTTTGAGTAGTTGTACTGTATGAGTTGGTTGAGCTTGCATTAAATCACTACTTTGACAAGCGGAGAGAAATAAAGCACTCAAACTTATATATGCCACACTGATTGTTTTTAATTGGAATTTTTCAAGAAAACCGAGCATTGCATCAACCCATCTAAAGATGGCTGAAACATACGCCGCAGATATTTAAATAAGATGACATTTAACTACTTTTTCATTTACTTGCTAAAATAGTTCAATCAGCTTCCATATACTTTCTATATTTGACTGAAAATACTGTCTGAAACATATTTAATAAAATTGATCAAACCAATGCATAAATAAAAAATCAAAGAAAATGGCTTAGGCTATATTGATCCAGAACAAAAACGCGTGATCACGACACATGGTTTCCGTTCAACATTCCGTGACTGGTCGGCAGATAAGACTGATTACCCTAGAGAAGTTTGTGAGCATGTTCTTGCCCACAAACTTCCTGATGAAGTAGAAGCTGCTTACCTACGTGGAGCTTATTTAGAGAAACGTAAAGGACTAATGAAGGATTGGGCTAAGTTTTGTATCTAAAAATAACTAGATTAAAGTATTACCAACCAAAACCAACGCCTACTCCACCAGAACTCTCTTCCTTGGTAAATGCACCACCAATGGTGAGTGAGGTATTCTCGTTAATAATACGTTGATAGCCAATTGAGACGGCCTGTTCCTGTCCCTGAAAACCAGCACCCACACCAACACGGTTTTGCCCTCTCACACTTGCCGCACTACTTGCCATATTCATCATGGCTGCAGTCATTGCACCTTGGCGGTTAAAACGTTCATCCACTTTATGGAAACGCTGTTCTGTTTCCATACGATAATCATTGAATGCGCTGTTTAAGGCATTTACACGCTCATTGGTATAACTATTGGTCGATCTTTCTGCTGCTTTTAGCTGTTGATAGTTCACTGCATCGGTATCTTCAACAGCATCCGCCACATGGATGATTTGGCGTTCTTTGCCTTTTGCTCCAACTGATACCGTATTATCACGATCCGATACAGAATCATTACCCAATACCACTGCATTTTTGGCTTGAGTATCGACATTATTGCCCAGCACAAAGGTATTATCACCCGTGACTTTATTGTCATTACCCACAACATAACTAGCGTTTCCAGATACCGTGTTTGGATCACCAAAGGCACCAGAACCATTACCTGAAACCTGATTACCCACACCTACAGCAGTTGAGCGATGACCTGTCACTACGGTATTTGTTCCAATCGCAACCGAGTTTTCACCTGTTGCCGAAGCAGCTTGGGCATCAGTTACTCCATTCACCTGAACAAACTGGTTACTGGCTGTAAGTTGAGTTTGCACATCTGCGATTTTGCCATCGGTATAGCTATTCGCACTGGAAAGTGCCGATGCCGTTTGCTGGTCGGTATAATCTTTTGCGCCACTTAAAGAAGATGCCGCTTTTTGATCTGTGTAGCTTTTTGCATCATTAAGTACAGATGCAGTTTGTTGATCAGTATAGGCTTTGCCATCGGCAGCTTTCTGGTCTGCATAATTTTTTGCGCTGTTTAATGTCGATGCAGTTTGCTGATCTGTGTAGGCTTTACCATCAGCAGCTTTTTGGTCTGCATAGCTTTTTGCATCATTTAAGGTTGAGGTGGTTTTCTGGTCGGTATAGCCTTTTGCATTATTTAATGCAGTGGTTGTTTGTTGATCTGCATAATTTTTTGCATCATTCAAATTAGATACAGCTTGCTGGTCTGTATGTGTTTTTAAATCTGATACAGAGGTTTTAATTGCACCTAATTGTTGATCAACTGCAATAAATGCATCACTTACTGTATTTTTAGCTTTTCCTTGGATACTAAAAGCTGGATTTGTAAATACACCATTGTTCCATGCTGCACCTCCACCTAATGCCTGAACCAACGCAGTATTAGTCGTATCAACACGTGTATTTAAGGTAGCCACTTCATTACCAATTCGGGTATCTACACCGTCAATACGTGTGTTAATGGTGTTGGCACTATTGGTAATTGCAGTATTCAGGCTACCCACCTCCGTCGTCACTCGATCACTCAATGTTGTAACGTTAGTATTGGTCGCATGTAACTGTTTACCAGTCACTGCATCTTTAGAGTTTGCGTCTAAAGTGGCATCTTTCAAATTGGTAATTTTCGTACCATTTGTACCGCCTGCCAAAGTAATTGTATCTTTGCTTGCTGAATCATACACAACAGCATTGGCTGAAATGCCACCTAGACCGCTTTGTAAAGCTGCAATGTCATTAGTATTGGTCGTTACTCGTCCATCTAAAGTGCTGATTGCATTTTTATTAGTGGTGATTTTGCCATCTAAAGCGGTAACTTCATTTCCAACTCGGGTATCTAAAGCTGCAACTGTCGTATCCACACCATCAATACGGCTATTAATCGTATTGGCGCTGGTTGTAATCGCTGTATTTAAATTACCTACTTCAGTTGTGACTCGTCCATCTAATGCTGTAACACTGGTATTGGTCGCATGTAACTGTTTACCTGTCACTGCATCTTTAGACGTTGCATCTAATGTTGCATCTTGCAAACCTGTAAGTTTCGTACCGTTTGTACCTGCCAAAGTAATTGTGTCTTTGGTTGCTGAATCATAGATCACTGCATTTGCTGCAAGATTCCCTGTATTGGTTTTTAACAGTGCAATGTCATTTGTGTTAGTCGTGACTCGTCCATCAATTCCTGAAATTGTGGTGTTCAACGTTCCAACTTCATTGCTAATTCGGGTATTCAGTGTTCCAACTTCTGTACCAATCTTGGTATTTAAGGTAGTCACTTCATTGCCGATTCGGGTATCCACACCATCAATACGGGTGTTAATCGTATTGGCACTATTGGTAATGGCTGTATTTAAGTTGCCAACTTCTGTACCAAGTTTAGTATCCAGTTTACCAACTTCCACATCGGTATAACCTTTTGCATCAGTTAAGGTATTCGCCAATCCTGTGGTTAATGCAGTTTGATCTGCTTTCGTTGCCAATCCTGTATCAGCATAGGTTTTCGCATCTGCCAATGTACTAGATAGGCCTGTGGTTAATGCAGTTTGATCTGCTTTCGTTGCCAATCCTGTATCAGCATAGGTTTTCGCATCTGCCAATGTGCTAGACAAACCTGTGGTTAATGCTGTTGTCGATGCTTTGCTATCCAAACCTGTTGCTGCATCAGTTACTTTATTATTTAAACTATCAAATGCGGTTTTATCCGCTTTGGCAGCCAAGCCTGTGGTTAAATCAGTTTGTGATGCTTTGCCTGCAACAACATCATTAGTGGCTTTAAGTTGTTGACCTGTTACCGCATCAGTTGAAATATCGGATAAAGTCGCATTTTGTAAATTGGTGATTTTTGTACCGCTTGTGCCTGCAAGGATTAAGGTCGCTTTGTTTGTACCTGTATCATATAAAACTGCATCTGCATTGCCTGTAAAGTTACTTAATGCGGTATCGACATAACCTTTGTTGGCTGCATCTTTGGCATTTACAGCATCTGCAACGTTGGTAATGCGTTTTTCTGCACCACTACGGCCCACTGAAACAGTATTGGCTTCATTGGCTAAAGAATTAAAGCCGATGGCGGTTGCACCCTGTGCTGTGGCTTGGCTATTACTCCCAAATACGCTGCTTTGATTGGCTGTTGCATCATTGCCATAGCCAAAAGCACTGCTATCTACACCTGTGGCTAAATTGCGTACACCCATCGCAGAACTATATTGACCTGCCGCCACATTCCCTTGTCGTAATATATTTAAAAATTGAGATTTTTGATTTTCATCGACCGCTACACCATTGACATGTGTAATTGTTGCAGTCGTATTACCTGTTGCAGTCACTGCAACGCCATTGACGCTGACCAACTTACCATTTTCAACTTTTTCTTCTAAAGTTCGTAGTCGTGAGGATACGCCTCCATTAATACCCGACCCCATAGCGGTTGAGGATTCGGCGACAGCAGCATTAAAAAAACCAAACGCACTTGAAGCAAATTGTGTTGTCAGATTGCCAAGACCAACCGAACTGCTAGACCAACCCAATGCGTCATTATTAAAGCCCAATGCATTACTATATAGATTCGATGCAGTATTCCTATAACCCAATGCATTACTATATAGATTCGATGCAGTATTCCCATAACCCAATGCACTGCTATTATTACTCGATGCAGTATTATTAGAACCCACCGCACTGCTATTATTACCCGATGCAATATTTGCTGTACCTACCGCACTACTCAGTTGACCAACCGCAATATTTCCGCCTTTCTTGGCTGCATTGATAAAGGCTGCTACTTTGGCTGGGTCGGCTGCTTTGGTCGTGATGACCCCACCCACTGTAAATGAATTAATATCATCAATACTTATGCCTGCTGTCGCTAGGTCAGTGGTTACAGTAATGCCACCCACTGCGGTAATTTTTCCTGCTGTGAGTGTAGTTGTATGTGCTGTACCTCTCGCTGAACCTAAAGCCGTTTCGGTTGTAGAACTAGCGTAGTTGTCAGTGGCGACTGTGCCACCTGTTACACTCGCAAATTTAGTATCTACATAACCTTTATTGGCTGCATCCGTCGCTTTGGTTGGGGTTGCAACATTGGTAATCCGTTTTTCTGCGCCTGCACGACCGACTGAAACAGTATTGGCTTCATCAGCCACTGAATTTAAACCAATAGCGGTAGCGCCTGCAGCAACGGCTTTACTGTTAATGCCAAATACGCTGCTTCGGTTAGACAACGCCAGGTTACCGCCCTGTTTGAAGTTATTGATAATATCGGTTGCCTGTGCTGCTGTGACGCTCTGTCCATTGACTTCGGTCAACAAGCTTGGATTGGCAGATAATGCCGCCCAATCTGCTGCGCTGGTTTTTATCACCACACCATCCAAAGTGGTGACGCCACCCACACTGCTAAACGTTGGTGTGTAGCTGAAGGGCGTTAAAACAACCTGTGGACCTAAATTACCTGCATAGTCGGCCAAACCGGAGCCGACCGCAGCACCATTTTGCCCAATCACGGTATTACCGGTACCTATGGCGTTGGCATATCCGCCTGTTACTATATTATTTAGACCTATGGCATTACCTCCAGCCACAGTGACGGTATTTTTTGTGCCGATGGCTGAACCATACAGATTACTTACGTTATTGCTATAACCTAACGCATTAGTGCCCCAGGCTGAAGAATTAATTATGTTGCCAATACCAACCGCGGTATTTTTCGCAGCGCCATTGTTTTTATTATAGGCACCAAAAGCATTATTGAGGTCTCCATTCGATGCCGTGTTGTTAAAGCCAACCGCACTATTGTTGAAACCTGATGCACTATTGCTATTACCTAGCGCAGTACTATAAGAACCAACCGCTATATTTCCGCCTTTTTTGGCTGCATTGATAAACGCTGCAACTGCGGTTGGGTTGGCTGCTTTGGTTGTCGTAACACCATTGGCTGTAAAGGAGTCAATATCATCCAGACTTGTGCCTGCGCCCGTTGTAGTAACTGTGATGCCACCGACTGCGGTAATTTTTCCTGATGTGAGTGTAGTTGTATGTGCTGTACCTCTCGCTGAACCTAAAGCCGTTTCGGTTGTAGAACTAGCGTAGTTGTCAGTGGCGACTGTGCCACCTG
>NZ_JAKTHX010000010.1:0-93961 GCF_027854635.1 Acinetobacter sp. AOR43_HL | reverse complement strand
TTATGCAGTTACTTTCGCAACAACACCAGCACCTACAGTACGACCACCTTCACGGATCGCAAAACGTAGACCTGGGTCCATTGCGATTGGGTGGATTAATTCTACTGACATTTCAACGTTGTCGCCTGGCATAACCATTTCAACGCCGTCTTGTAATTGGATTGCACCAGTTACGTCAGTTGTACGGAAGTAGAACTGTGGACGGTAACCATTTAAGAATGGAGTGTGACGACCACCTTCTTCTTTAGAAAGTACGTATACTTCTGCGTCGAATTTAGTGTGCGGCTTGATTGTACCTGGTTTAGCAAGTACTTGACCACGTTGTACGTCTTCACGCTTAGTACCACGAAGTAAGATACCACAGTTCTCACCTGCACGGCCTTCGTCAAGAAGTTTACGGAACATTTCTACGCCAGTTACAGTTGTTTTAACTGTATCTTTAATACCAACGATCTCTACTTCTTCACCAACTTTAACGATACCAGCTTCTACACGGCCTGTTACTACAGTACCACGACCAGAAATTGAGAATACGTCTTCGATTGGCATTAAGAATGCTTTGTCGATAGCACGTTCTGGTTCTGGAATGTAAGAGTCAAGCGCTTCAACAAGAGCAAGAACTGAAGACTCACCATATTGACCAGCATCGCCTTCCAACGCTTTAAGCGCAGAACCACGGATAACTGGAGTGTCATCACCAGGGAAGTCATAAGTAGAAAGAAGTTCACGAACTTCCATTTCTACTAATTCAAGTAATTCTTCATCATCAACAAGGTCACACTTGTTCAAGAATACGATGATGTAAGGTACACCAACCTGACGAGAAAGAAGGATGTGTTCACGAGTTTGTGGCATTGGACCGTCAGTCGCAGCACACACAAGGATCGCGCCGTCCATCTGAGCAGCACCAGTAATCATGTTTTTAACGTAATCGGCGTGGCCCGGGCAGTCAACGTGCGCGTAGTGACGAATTGGAGAATCGTATTCTACGTGTGAAGTATTAATTGTAATACCACGTGCTTTTTCTTCAGGTGCTGAGTCGATTTGTGAGTAATCTTTCGCTTCACCGCCGTAAGTTTTTGCACAAATTGTTGCAATCGCAGCAGTTAAAGTTGTTTTACCATGGTCAACGTGACCGATTGTGCCCACGTTTACGTGTGGCTTATTACGTTCAAACTTAGCCTTAGCCATGTTTATAGTCCTCGTTTACGTCGAACACAATTCTGAGCAAAAACTCAGCATCGACATATCGCCTAAAAAATCAAACACCCAATACTTGAAAAGCAGACTAATAAGCCTGCTTTTTAAATCTTTGTAGAAAATCTACTAAACTGTATCTGGAGCTCTTATCGAGATTTGAACTCGAGACCTCTCCCTTACCAAGGGAGTGCTCTACCACTGAGCTATAAGAGCGATTATCCTTCGATGGAGCGGGAGACGAGGATCGAACTCGCGACATGCAGCTTGGAAGGCTGCCGCTCTACCAACTGAGCTACTCCCGCACTGTGTTGGTATATATACCACTTCAATCGAAGTTAATGGTGGTGAGAGAAGGATTCGAACCTTCGAAACTTTCGTAGCGGAGTTACAGTCCGCCCCCTTTGACCGCTCGGGAATCTCACCATATCACACTTATTTCAGTGTTGTTCTTTACTTCACAACTACACACCTTTAAGATGGTGCCGGCACACGGATTCGAACTGTGGACCTACTGATTACAAGTCAGTTGCTCTACCAACTGAGCTATGCCGGCTCTTCTTAGTGTTTCGTACGTTTCGTATCGGAACGGTGTGCAGTTTAGCAAAACTTCCAAACGATGCAAGCGGTTTTTTTAAAAAAACCGCTAAAAACTCATAAAATCAATCCGTTTGATGATAATTCAACCGCTTTGATCACTGCGCGAGCTTTTATTTGCGTTTCATTCCATTCAGATTCAGGATTTGAGTCCGCTACCAAGCCTGCTCCAGCCTGTACATAGACCTTTTTATTTCGAATAACACAAGTACGGATTGCAATCGACATATCCATTTCGCCGTGCCATCCTAAATATCCCACTGCCCCGCCAAAGATACCTCTTTTCACAGGCTCAACTTCATCAATAATTTCCATTGCACGGATTTTTGGTGCACCCGATAAAGTACCTGCAGGGAAAGTTGCTTTGAATACATCTAGTGCATCGATATCATCACGAACTTCACCTTGTACATTTGAGACAATGTGCATGACATGCGAATAGCGCTCAATCACCATTTGATCAGTCACTTGGACCTTACCAATTTTAGAAACTCGCCCAACGTCATTTCGACCAAGGTCAATCAACATTAAATGCTCTGCGATTTCTTTTTCATCAGAAAGTAAGTCTTTTTCTAAAGCAAGGTCTTCTTCTTTAGTTTTTCCACGTGGTCTGGTACCTGCAAGAGGACGCACTGTCGCAATGCCATTTTCTAAACGAGAAAGAATTTCTGGCGATGACCCTACAATATGGAATGGCTTTTTATCAGTAATCGTTTGCCCTTGTACCAAGAATAAATAAGGCGATGGGTTCAAATGACGTAAAGCACGATAAACCTGTAAAGCCTCCCCATCGAAATCAGAAACCATACGCTGTCCCGGAACAACCTGCATCACATCACCAGCACGTATATATTCTTTAACTTTTTCGACTGTCTCTAAGAATTTCGCTTTACCAGTAATTGATTCAAAATGTGGAGGTGTATGCGGCTTAGCTTGCAAACTAACTGGGGTAGCTAACAATTGCTCTAATTGATCTAATTTTTGTTGAGCGTCTTCATAAGCATTACTCTGCTCTGCATCCGCATGAACAATTAAAAATAAAGTATCTTTAAGGTTATCAAAGACAATGACTGTCTTGGATAGCATTAACCATAAATCCGGCAATGTAATTGGGTCAGCTGTAGGAACATTTTTTAAACGTGGTTCTATGTAACGAACAGCATCATAGCCTAAATAACCTACTAATCCACCCGTAAAACTCGGTAAGTTTGGCAAGAGCTCAGCAGATGGCACTTTAAATTGCTTCTGAAATTCACGAATATACTGAAATGGGTCTTGGCAATCTTCTTGTGTAATTGAACCATCAGCATGTTGTATAGACAGAACACCTGCATTACATGAGAAAACCGTCGACTCACCTAAACCAATCATAGAATAGCGCGCCCAATTTTCGCCACCTTCGACTGACTCAAATAAATAAGCTTGCGTGTGGTCTTTAAAACGAGCAAAAACAGATAAAGGAGTTTCTGTGTCTGCTAGGCGTTGGCGATAAACTGGAATCGTGTTGTAACCAGCAGCCTTAAGTTGCTCGAATTGCGCTAATGTTGTCATGAATTTTCTCTAATATGGTTTCGATTTAAAAGTGTGTTTTTCTAGATTCGGTTTAGACACGCCATCGAAAAACCATACGCTTATTCATTCTGATCTCCATTTCATTCATTAGATAATTAACTCAGCAAGACTATCAACAACTTGCTGAGGTTGGCAATCATAGATATTTTCTCCATGATTATAGCCATAGCTAACCACAATACAATCAATTCCAGCACGACGCGCAGCCTCAATATCATTACTTGAATCGCCAATCATTAATGATTGTGAAGCAGATATTTTTAGACTTTGCATGCAATGCAATAATGGCAACGGATGAGGCTTTCTCTCTGGTAAGCTATCCCCACCAAGTACGACCTGAAAATATGGAGAGAGCTGTAAAGCATCAAGCAAACCTTGAGCAAGTTGTACAGGCTTATTGGTAACGCATGCCATTTGTATGTTCAAAGTTTTACAATGTTTTAAAAACTCGGTTACACCAGGATAAATTTGAGTATTTACACAGAGTTCTACACTATATATATCAATAAATTTTTGTAATAAGACTTTGTGCTGTTCAGGATCTAATTTTCCAAAAATATGAAGCAGAACACTTTCACAGAGTTTTGAAGCTCCTTTACCCACCCATTCTCGTATTTGAACTTCTGTTACCAATGGCCAACTTAGCGCCTCTAAACTTAAATTCATAGACCGATACAAATCAGCAGCAGAATCAACCAACGTCCCATCTAGATCAAATAAAATTAAATCGCGCTTACTTAGTTGTGCAACAGACATCTTTTTTCTACTCAAAATTAAAAAGGCATGCGTTTAGCATGCCTTGATTGTAAAAGCAGCAACGGATTATTTAAAGAATAACCATGCCAATACAGCTAAAATTACTAAAATAATAATAGTGATTAAACCAACTGAGGCATTCTTTTGTTGCTCTTTTTCTTCTGCAACACGAGAAACTGGTTCATCAAAAGCGATAGGTGTTTGCTGTTGCGCATTAATATCTACACCCTCTGGAATAGGTGCAGGTTTTGGAATAGAAATATTCTGCGGCATACCATCGCGACGAACTTCTACTTCTGCGGCACGCTCTGCAAGGCTCGGCATTCCTTGATCGCTTAAATCTGGGGAGGATGTCGTATTTACAGGTTTGGCTTCAATTTCAGGTAATTCCGTGATTTTCTGTGCAGGAGCCAATACAGAAAATTTAAAACTAGCAAACTGAACAATATCACCATCATGCAACTGCTTTTCTTGCTCAATACGAATATCGTTTACAAATGTGCCATTCGATGAATTAAGGTCTTGCACCCATAGCGCTTGATCTTTTAGAAGCAATGCAGCATGGCGACGTGAAATTTCAGCAGCTTGTAACAATACATCGGCATCTTGATGACGCCCTACCAACATATCACGATCAACATTAATTTCTTGGCCAGTAATTTCACCAGTAATTGCTTGTAGTTTCCAAGTCATGCGTATGTCCTATTCATTTTTTATCAATCATAACATGCTACTACTGTGCTGTGCTTGGGCGCAGTGTCGTTGTTGTTACTGTATTTTTAGTACGATTAACTTCAGGATCAGGTAACTGTAAAGTTTGCTTTTGCACTGCTGGCTCTACGGCTACAGGTGTAGTTACCGTCGAGGTTTTTCCACCGGAAGGAACTTGTTGATAGTTTTTCGGCTGAGAGGCAATACTAGGTGGTGTCATCTTTTGATTGTAGACATCATCAACCTGCTCAGGCAGTTTTGCAAAATTGCCGTTTTTATCCATAGCCAATTGCAAGCTATAAAGCTGGCTATAGCGCTGCTGAGACAAACGGCGCACATCATTTGCATCACCCACAATTGTTGGGTGGATAAAAACAAGAAGGTTACGCTTCACATTACTTCGAGTATCCGAGCGGAATAATCTACCTAAGTATGGAATACTGCTTAACCCAGGAATACCTTGACGGTTAAATTCAACATCATCAGATACTAAGCCACCTAAGACTACTGTCTGTCCATGCTCAGCCAATACAGCTGTTTTTATAGCACGTTTGTTTGTAATCAAATCGGCAGCCTGCCCCTTACTCGCCTGAACATTTGAAACTTCTTGTTCAATTTCAAGTCGAACTGTGCCATTTTCACCTATGTGAGGTATAACTTTTAATGTCACCCCCACATCTTTACGCTCAACCGTGGTGTATGGGTTGATCCCCGTACTGTTTGTAGTGACCGATCCTGTTACAAATGGAACGTTTTGACCGACAACAATATAAGCTTCTTCATTGTCCATCGTTACAATAGAGGGGGTAGACAATAAATTAGAAGCTGTATTCTCTTTTAAAGCTTGAATTAAAGCTCCATAAAGCTGGCGAGAACCATCCGCACCCTCTTTATACTTCCCTAATGCAATTGAACTACCGGCTCCAATTGCACTTCCCAAACCAGAAGCACCGCCAGTTAAGTAACCTGCTGCCAATGAAGCCAGACTTGAACCTGCATTGGTAAAGTTAATTAGACCAATACCACTATTAATGTCACCAAGTGCCCATTGCACCCCTAATTGATCGGCATCTTTACCTGAAACCTCAATAATCGCAGCTTCAATCAGAACTTGCTGACGACGAACATCAAGCTGCTGAATAGCAGATTCAATTTCGCGCATTAATTGAGGATCTGCCTTAACCACTAACGAGTTTTGGGCATTATCCGCAATAATGCTTACCCCATTTTGGCTAAAGCTAGAGATACTGTTCTGATTATTATTGTTCGAATTACCATTTAAATTAATAGATGGCGTAGAAATTGAACTACCATTTGAACCAGAGGTATTTGAACTGGAATTCTGGTTATTACCCATCAAATTATTGATCGGATTCGATGAATTAGAAGAACTGTTATTACTATTTGACGAAGAAACAGCTTGTCCTGTTACGAGGCCTTGCAAAATCTCAGATAAATTTTTTGCACTTGCATATTTCAATCGAAAAACTTTTAAACCACCTAAACGGTCGGCCGAAGGCACATCCAGCATTTCAATCATGTGGCGAATACGCTTACGCGTTTCAGGATCACCCTTAACTAAAATACGATTGGTTCGATTGTCTGCAATAATACGGATACGTGCACCATTAAAATCTTTAGATGCTCCCGTAGCACTCATCGCCTCAAGTTGAGTAATGATTTCTTCCGCTTGGCTCGATTGGAGGCCTATTGCCTCAATATCATTCTGGCCAGTACCATCTAGATTACGAATAATATTTTCAAGTTGATAAATATTTGCCGCACGGTCCGAAACAATCAGTGCATTAGTCCCTGCAATTGCAGCCATATGTGCAAATTGTGGCATTAAAGGCCGAAGTGCTGGAATTAAATCATTAGGATTGGTATTTTCAAGCCAAATGACTCGGGTAACAATCTGATCACCACGCAATTTATTTCGCGAGTCGTAAGGAATTCCCGAATTTTTAACATTGCTATCCGGAACTAGCTTAATGGTGTTACCCGAAGGAATTGCCACTACCCCATTCACATTTAAGACCCCAAGGAATAGGTCGTAAACTTCATTTTTATTGAGGGGTTTATTCGATATTACTGTGACGTTACCACGCACTCGTGGATCTACTGCAAAGTTTTTACCCGTAATGTCTGCCACTTCATTAATAAAAGCAGTTAAGTCAGCATCACGTAAATTGATCTTCCATGTTTGGGCATAGACGCTGCTGCTCACTGTCGCAATCAATGGGGCTGCTGCAAGTAATGCCCAAAGTGGACGTTGATGATTCAATAAAGCCATAACTTGCGATAATTCCTAACTCTTATGGTGACGTGTTATCACTAAAAATTTTGTTGTATGGTCATCACTTGATCACCACGTTTTATTTCTATTTTCACTTGCCCAGCTCGACGAGCCTGTTCAAGCAACTGCACATCCGTTTGTCCCTGCCCAACCGTTTGACCGTTTAAAGAAACAATCCGATCACCCGGCCTTAAACCTAACTTATTTCGAAGCGCAGTGGGTGTACGTTCTGTAACTTCAAAACCTTCACCAGAGTTCCCACTAACGCCCATGTCACGCAGATATTGTTCACGGTTGCCTTGCATTTGCTGAATAGCCTGCCCTAACGCCTCTTGAGTCGTATTAACAGGTGCCGATGACTGAGGCGCAGTAGCAGTTGGCTGTGAAGCATCTGGCGTCATAGGTTGATATAAACCGTTTGGCAAACCTTTAAATTGGAGTTCACGAGTACTTCCATTACCTTGACGCAATATCACGTGATCCCAATAAACTTCTGCTAACTGATAAGAGGTAGAACCTATTGTTTCTCCTACACGATATCGGTCAGCAATATTATCTAGCTTAATAACAGCCGAAGAAAAACGGTTCGGATAGCCCAGCATTACGCCTTGTAATTCTAGGTTGACATTTTCCTGAGCCGCATTGGCTGAAGGTTCATTAAAAAGCGAAAAAGTACTAATGTTAGGAATTTGCGGCTGCTGTGATCCTAACTCGACTCGATCAAACTGCATCATTTGAGGAGGGGCAATTACCCACCAAAATAATGAAGCTAATTTCCAACACAACCATAAAACCAAAAAGGCAAATACAACTACACTTAACCGATCTAATTTTTGCCACTGTAATTGCTGTAATTTTTCAATCCATACTTTCATTAGTTACCCCCTTGTATTAAGGGTTGACGAGAACTAATGACAAACGTATCTAAACCAGCTTTTCCATCATAAGATGGAATATTAAGTAATAACCTTTGGGTAAGCTGTACATCAAGCATCATGTTGGCATCTAATAAAAGATTCGCCATTTTTTGACTGCGTTGATCACGTATATCAACTTGTAATTGTCCATTTTGATCCGTTAATTGCCCATTTAAAGAAGGCATATTCATACGGTCTTGACGATCACCGATATTATAAATTAAAGCACCACCACCCCAATGTAATTGACCATCAACTGCTGCGAACCCCTGCTCTTTCTTATAATTAAACTCAATATCTTTCAGTTGAATGCTGTTCGCAGGCCATTGCCAATTCACAATTTGTTTTAATGTTTCAGGTGCAATCTGACCATTCATAGCCTTTACAATTACTTTTTTCCCCACACCATAGCCCATTACCCCAGCTAATTGGGTATTTCCACTATGGATATCTACATCAGCAGCGAACCTTAATAAAAACAGGTCTAGAGGTCTAGTTTTCCAATGAATCGAGCCTCTCAAAGTACCACGCCGCCAATCTGCTTGGCCTTGCCAGATATTTCCACTTACATTGTGTAGAGTTTGATTATTCTTTGAAAATTTAGAAATAAGCCACGTCGCCGGGATCTGTAAAATAATAAAAATTAAAAATGCAATGAGGGCAAAAAACCACCACTTCCATTGCTTAGACTTTTTCTTCATTCAGCCTTACCAACATGCAAATTATCGTCCTTATTTTGAGAGTAGCTCCCTAGTCTGACATTATGCATACTTTTTCAACATCGCCAATTCACTTCATATAAAAAAACCAAGCAATCGGGCTTGGCTTCGGTATTAAGACTATAAGTTGAACGTATGACAAAATCATGAAAACTTGACGCTCAATGAACTAAATGCACATTTGATCTCAACAATTCATTTAAAGAGCAATTTAAACACTCAGTTTTTTAAATAATATTTATAGCAAAATTTTGAGATATTTTTATCAATAAAAAAGCCAAGCAAATTTGCTTGGCTTTTAAAAATGGCAATTTGATTAGATTAAGAAATCTTCAAGTTTTGCGCCTTTTTCAATTTCAGCAACTAACCAGCGTGGTTGTTTACCGCGACCAGTCCAAGTCTCTTCAGCATTGTTTTTGTTGCGGTAACGAGGCTCAACAGATTTACGAGTTGTTTTCTTACGTTTTTGAGCACCAAACTCAAGAAGTTGTTCAACACTGAAACCTACATTTTCAGCAATCTCGATAATTTGATTATAAGCATCTTCGATTGCTTGATCTTTTTTACTTGCAATTAAAGCTTCTGCTTCTTCTTGTAAGCGTTTTAACTCTTCAACAGATAATTCACTGATATCCGGTTTCATTAATAAATACTCCAGTCTTACAGACAATTCAAAATAATACAGACAAAATTTAAAAACATAAAATCAAGACCAATATTATTTATAATCTATTCAATAAGCAATAGTTTGAAAGCCGTGTTCATCAGAATAACCAAAAAAATTACCTTTTAATTACATTACCAATTATAAATGAAATATATTTTATTAATATTTATTTAAGATAAATGTATTAAGTCATGCCCAACTGATTTTTCTAGCTCAATAATTTTTTGTTTTATTTCCTGTGGTATTTCACATTTTCGTTCTGTTAATTTATCTACGCATACCATAACAGCTTCACCAGTAGCGACTATTTGTTGTTGGGTTTCACTCCACAATATATAAGCCATACGGAATGCGCTATTACGGAGCTCTTCCACGCGAACACCAACTTTCAATACGTCAGGATAAAAAACAGGCTTTAAATATTTACACTGACTTGAAGCAACAACGGTATATAAATGTGGGGTTAATATATTGATTACTTCCATATATAAAATACGTGAGCTTTCAATATATCGATAATATTGTACATTATTGACATGACCGAAAGCGTCCATATCTCCCCACGCTACTTTCTGTTCATATATTACTGGGTAGACAGACAGTTCTTTCATTTTTACCTCATATTTTAAACTTTAAAAAATTTGCATCATTTTCAAAGATTAGATTTAACTGTTTGATTAACACGTCATCTTCTTTAAGCGTAGACTTAATACGTAAATAGCTCATTAAAATATTATCTGGATATAATGATAATAATGTTTCAGCTTCTGTTTGACGTCCAGTTGCCATATAGACATGCCATTTTGCAAAGGTTAAAACTGGCAAATTCATATATTGATTTTCAAATTGAATAATTTTTTCTTCAACATCGGCATAGTCTGGAACTTGTTTAAGCAACTGCTGCTGAAACCATAGATAAAACACTTCTGGGTCAAACTGCTCTTTTAACAAATGTAGCGTTAAGGCCGCATGCTGCATGCTCATATCTGGCATACGTGCTAATAGTTTTAGCCATAACAACTTACTGCTATAAGGTCGAGTTTGAATTTCAGACTCTAAATCCAAATAACGTTGCTGTAAGGCATGTAAGTCATCGATAGACGCTTGGTCAAATTGCTGAAGAAGCTGCTGTAACCATAAATCACGGTGTTCTGCATCTAGCAAACCGTATTTCATAGAACGTAAATATACCCATGGATGTTGCAGCGCTAATTGCCCCCATAAAGCCGTTAATCTTTGCTGGTAAGCAGTTTCTATTTCTTGTAACCACGGTGATAACTGGTGTTGATATAAAAATTCGAGATGAGTTAATGCACGATCGGCTTCATTTTCGGCTAAAAAGATTTCAATTCGCTGTAACTCTGCCAATTCAAATGCCATCGGTGGTGATTGATCGAGAGCAGCCAATGCTTTTGGATAGTCCCCACTTAAAACCAGAAACTTGGCATCGATAATATTTTTTAAAAGCCCTGATTGAGTAAAAACACGTTCAATAAATACACGTTGATCTTCGGCCGCTTCTAATAACCAAACAATACCTAATTGTTCATAGGGATGAAGGTTTTTAAACTGGAAGATGTTTTCACTTTTTCTTTGTTCACGAGATGAATAACGTTTAATCCACAGCCACAAGAGTTGAGCAATAAAACTCATCACTACAAAAGTAAGAGTTAATCCCCAGACATTTGTTTGCAGCTGCAATTGTCGCCAGTAAATATAGACATACCCCATTCCATAGCCATAACTAAATAAAGCTAGGGCTGCAAAGAGTATTAAGCTGATTACGAAATAAACCCACAGGAGGTGTTTCATATATCCTCCTTATGAGCCGATTAGCCCAAGTGTAGAGAGTTTAGGAACAGGCACGATAGATAAATGTGCCACTTTAGCAATACGTTTTTTTAACTGCTGACTGGTTGCATCAGGCATTTCATCTAACTTTTGCATCACAGATTGCAACTCATTTTGGTACTCAGTCATTTTTCCTTGATTGAGTGCCTGTTCGGCAATTAACAATCTTAATTGCACTTCTTTAAGCACAACGCTTCGACTCATTAAATTAATAGACGGCGTTTCTACTTTTTCTATACGGAACCACTTTTTCCACCAAGACACAGTCTCGGATTGATCCATTTCAAGTTTAGGCTGAGCTAAGGCTTGTTGAATATTCTTATCAATGTTTTGTAATAAATCATCGATTAATTGATGGCGTTGATTTTGAGCCAAAGTAAACTGTTGAACTGCCTGTTTATCCTGCTCGAGCGATTGATTCAAGCTATGCTGCAATGCAGGAGCAATTTCATAGTGTACAAGCGATTGCTGTAACTGATTTAATTGATCAACTGCATAAATCAACTGCTGCTGATCAATCGCAAATTGAATTAAATCTAACTTTTGTTTAATTAAAACTGTAGGTGCAATACCTGTCGGTGGAGCATCTGGTTGAGCTACTGAACTCGTTTTATTCCCTGTACTTACGGGTTGATTCTGCAACTGTCGCTGTAAAGCAACCAATTGATCATTTAAATTGGCATAGTGCTGTTCTGATTGCAGCAGACTTTGTTTAAGCTCGGGAACAGTACGAGAAATTTGCCACATATCGTAACTGAGCTTAGCCAACCAAGCTACGCCCAGTAAAATGATGATAGAAACAAGTTTTCTCATACGAATCCTTATAATGCCTGAATGTGATGAATCATCCCCGAAGGCGATAAATTTTCAAGTTGAATAATGTGAAAATGAGCCTGTTGCTGATCGCGATACTCTTTAATAATTTGAAAAAGACGAGGTCCTAAAACCAGATATACACCATCAGGTTGTACATTATTTTTTGAACAAAGCTCTAACCAATATTTCCAGCTCGCTTCACTAGTAATTAAGACGAGCCATTTATTTAAATTATAATTTGAATTCTGTGTCAGATGTTTGAATGTAGAATATGAAGCTTCTGGGCACTGCCGATGATATAGAACAAAATTTAAAATCTGAATTCCTTGTTGTTGCAAGGTCTCCATCATAAATTGGCGTCCGCCCTCTCCCCGCCAGAAAGCCACACTCCCCGACTGTTGCATATTGTGCAGAATAGGTAGGTTCAACATCCCCTCAGAAGTTTCAACATCGGGAATATGTGCTTCTATTCCATATTCGTTTAGACAATTGGCTGTTGCTTGCCCTACCGCAATCCACTGAATATGTTTTAAGTCGCTAATTTTTAAACCGATTTTTACCAAATACTCCATACCCACTTCAACAGCGGTTGGGCTGACGACAACAATAGCTTGCGCCTTAACTAATTGTTGGTAAAGCTGAAGTAAGTGTTCGGAAAAGGGGGTAGCAACGAGCTCTAAAAGAGGTAAAGACTCAACCTGATAACCTTCATTTTGCAAAGCTTCTGTTAATTCAGCTGCACGCGAATCAGGTCGAGTATTAATAAACAGCATGGTTTAGTAGAGGGCCTTTAATAGCTCGCCAGCACCTTGATCAAGTAAGTTTCGAGCAAGGTTTTCACCCAATTGCTGAGCATTATTGGCTTCATCTGTTAGTTCAGCACATAATAATGTTTGGCCATCAGGGCTTCCAACACGACCTTCGATATGGATTTGACCATTTTGCAGTGTGGCATAACCCGCAATTGGGACCTGACAACCGCCTTCAAGATAGGCATTAAATGCACGTTCAGCACGTACACAAACATCTGTTTCTTCGTGTAATAAAGGTTGAATTAAAGCCAATACATCTTGGTCAGCTGCACGGCACTCTAAACCCAATGCACCTTGTCCCACAGCAGGCAAACTAATATCTGGTGTTAAACAATGACGGATACGTTCCGACAACCCTAAACGCTTCAAACCGGCACTGGCCAGAATAATCGCATCGTATTGACCTTCATCTAGCTTCGCCAAACGTGTGCCAACATTTCCACGCAAGTCAATAATTTGCAAATCAGGACGTTGTTTTAAAATCTGAGATTTTCGACGCAAGCTTGATGTACCGACTTTTGCACCTTGTGGTAAATCAGCGAATTTTTCAAACTGATTTGAAACGAAAGCATCTAATGGATCTTCACGTTCACAAATTACTGCCAAGGTTAGACCTTCTGGCAAAGCCATCGGGACATCTTTCATTGAATGTACGGCTAAGTCTGCACGCCCATCTAGAAGTGCTGCTTCTAACTCTTTAACAAACAGCCCTTTCCCACCAATTTTTGCTAAAGGCGTATCTAAGATCTTATCGCCCTGCGTGACAAATTTAACCAGTTCCACCGTTAAATCAGGGTGAAGCTCCTGTAAACGGGCACGAATATGTTCTGCCTGCCAAAGAGCAAGTGGGCTTTGTCGTGTAGCAATTTTCAAGGTTTTCATAAATTCAAGCATGGGCTGGTCAAACAATACACCCTAAACTTAACTTGATCCCTTAAAATTGCAAGTAAAATCTCGCAAGCCCAAGATAACTCTTTTAAATTTAGAGCTGATGAATTCGCTCTCTAAGCGTAGACAAATGTCGACGGCTCACTGAAAGTCGCTCATCAAGGCCTCGCAATCTAACCTGATATTGCCCCGAACTGATCAGCTCCAACCCATCTAAATATGCGACTGCAACCAACGCATTTCGATGAATACGAATGAACTGATCTGCGAATTCGGTTTCAAGCTCTTTTAATGTTTCATCTATTAATACACTGCCATTTTTATGTCTCACAGTGACATATTTCTGATCTGCTAAAAAGTAATAGATATTTTCAACAGGGATCAGCTCAACACCACGATAGGTTTTTGCGGCAATTTGATGACGCTGTGTTTTTAAATCTTGTAAAAGCTCAGAATTCGGTAATGCATTGAGCTGTGCTTGAGTAAGTTGAGTTAGCTGAGTTAAAGCTTGCTCAAGTTCAACCGGATCAATCGGTTTAAGAAGATATGCTTGAGCCTGAGCTTTAAAAGCTTCCAATGCATGCTGATCGTAGGCGGTACAAAATACAATCGCAGGTCGAGGATTGAGCTGACTTAACTGTTCTGCACAGACAAGCCCATTCATACCTGGCATTTGAATATCAAGTAAGATTACATCCGGTTGATGAAGCCGTGCCTGTTCCAAGGCCTCCTGTCCATGATGAGCCGTTGATACAACCTCATGTCCCATCTTTGAAACTAAACGTGATAAACGCTCCACTGCAAGTGGTTCATCATCACAAATTAGCACCTTCATTCATCCTCCTTGTCACCGTTAACTTGGTCCATTTTTTTATGGTTAACTCTGACTGACTTATTATTTTGTTTGATATTGATAGCTCATAATAGTGGTATATAAAGCTTCACCTTTATAAACCTGAAATCTAACGGTGTTCCCATAATACGCTTTCAGGCGCTGCTTAACATTTTCAAGAGCGATTCCATGCCCTTTCCGTGAATTTATTGTATCGTCTGTATATGGGTTGGTAATGACTATACTGACCTGATTTTGCAATATTTCAACCAATACCCCTATGGTTGCTTTGCCCATCATTGGTTCTACCCCATGAAAAATACTATTCTCTAACAAAGGTTGTAATGTCAATAAAGGAATAGTGATCTGTTTTAATTGCACAGGTGAAAGCTCGATCTTCCAATCAACTTTTAAACGCTCACCTAAACGAACCTGCTCAATCATTAAATATTGTTTACTCAGCTCGATTTCTTCATGCAGACTCACCAATTTTAATTCTTGGAAGCTCGCTCGAAATAAACGCGACAAACTAATTAGCATGCTTTCTGCTTTATCTGGATCTATCGCAATTAAACTCACCACATTATTTAAACTATTAAATAAGAAGTGAGGATGAATTCGTGCTTGCATGGCCTGAATACGGGCATTTAACTCGGCATATTGCTGATGCAACCATTGTTCCCTGACATATAAATAACGTAAGCAGAAAGCCCCGAGTAATATTCCATAGCTTAGATATAAAGGTACATTGGTAAAATAAACACTCCAGCCCTGCGTTAAAGAAGCATGTTTATTTAAAAGACCAAACTGAAAAAAATTACTGATTAAAGTGGTCAAAACAACAATACTTTGCAGCATGATAAAACCAATAGCCAAAGCAAATTCTTGACGCAAGCTGCTAAAAAAACCTTGAAAGTGTTCAACCAATGCAAAAAAGGACAATATTACCCAGTTAATAAAAATGATGTATTGAAAAAGCCTTCCCCCGCTTAAGGCTTGCCAAGACTGCGCTTCAGCCAATGCCAAGACCAGTGCCAAAACATTACTTGCGATAATTAATTCGAATAAGTGTTGCCAACGCCCGCTTTTCGTAAAAAAATAGGAGGAATTTTGATTTCGGTATGCTGTAGGAAACAACTTTGTTTGTTGAGCTTCGGCAAGTGATATACTCTTTTTTATTTTACTGAGCCACCATGACCACATCTTCAAATCCCCCTAATTCAGTAACCCCAGACCAAACCTCAGGTATGTGGGGTGGTCGTTTTTCTGAAGCGACGGACGCTTTTGTAGCCGAATTTACCGCCTCTGTTCAGTTTGACCAACGTTTTTATAAACAAGACATCGCTGGTTCGATTGCGCATGCTACCATGCTTGCGAAAGTTGGCGTACTCACAGAAGCAGAACGCGATGACATTATTGAAGGTTTAAGCACCATTCGCTCAGAAATTGAGGCTGGAAACTTTGAGTGGCGCATCGATCTTGAAGATGTTCACATGAACATTGAATCACGTTTGACTCAACGTATTGGCATTACAGGTAAAAAATTACATACAGGTCGTAGCCGTAACGATCAGGTTGCAACTGATATTCGTCTTTACCTACGCGACGAAATTGATGATATTTTAAAATTATTAGAACGTTTACAAAAAGGTTTGTTAGGCTTGGCTGCCAAAAATGTAAATACGATTATGCCGGGCTTTACACACCTACAAACAGCTCAACCAGTAACTTTTGGTCATCACTTGTTAGCATGGTTTGAAATGTTAGTGCGTGACACTGAACGTCTTCAAGACTGCCGTAAACGTGTTAACCGTATGCCACTTGGATCTGCCGCTCTTGCTGGTACTACTTATCCGATTGACCGCGCATATACAGCAGAACTTTTAGGGTTTGAAGCTGTATCTGAAAACTCTCTTGATGCTGTATCTGACCGTGACTTTGCCATTGAATTTAATGCAGCTGCTGCACTTATTATGATGCACTTATCACGTATGTCAGAAGAGCTCATTCTTTGGACTTCTGCACAGTTCAAATTTGTGAATATTCCTGACCGCTTCTGTACTGGTTCTTCAATCATGCCACAGAAGAAAAATCCGGATGTTCCAGAACTTATTCGCGGTAAATCTGGCCGTGTATTTGGTGACTTAATTAGCTTACTTACGCTCATGAAAGGTCAACCATTGGCGTACAACAAAGATAACCAAGAAGACAAAGAACCTTTATTTGATGCAATCGATACAGTTCGTGGTTCACTCATGGCATTTGCAGACATGATTCCTGCATTGGTTCCAAATATTGAAATCATGCGTGAAGCTGCTCTTCGTGGATTCTCGACTGCAACCGATCTTGCAGACTACCTAGTGAAAAAAGGCGTTGCTTTCCGTGATGCTCATGAAATTGTAGGTAAAGCAGTTGCATTAGGTGTTGCTGAAGAAAAAGACTTATCTGAACTCACACTTGAGCAATTACAGCAATTCTCTGACTTAATTACAGCAGATGTGTTTGACAAAGCCTTAACTCTAGAAGCTTCTGTAAATGCTCGTGATCATATTGGTGGAACTTCTCCAAAACAGGTTGAAGCTGCAATTGCGCGTGCCCACACACGTTTAGAACAGTTATACGCTTAAGGATAAAACATGAGTCGCCAAGTATTTTGCCGTAAATATCAAAAGGAAATGGAAGGTTTAGACTTCGCTCCTTTCCCAGGTGCTAAAGGCCAAGATTTTTTTGAAAATGTTTCTAAACAAGCATGGCAAGAATGGTTACAGCATCAAACTACGCTCATTAATGAAAAGCGTTTAAACGTGTTTGAACCAGAAGCTAAAAAGTTTCTGGAAGAACAACGTGAGAAATTTTTCAATAATGATGAAAGCGTAGAAAAAGCTGAAGGCTGGAAACCAGAATAATCGGTTTGTTTTAGCTTACTCATCATTAAAAAGGCGGGTCTATATACATAGATCCGCCTTTTTTTACGTGAAACTTACACAAACATAAAAAGCCTTACATAGAGCGCACAGGACTCTACATGACATCAAAAGGTGAAGAACTTAATATCAGTCTATAGCAAGAAGAACACGATCCCTGTCGTGTTTATGCACTTGATTTTCTGTCCTGAACTTCCCCCCAAAGTTCGGGACATTTTTTTATCTATTATTTTTTAAAAACAAAAAAGCCTTGTTTTAAACAAGGCCTTTAAATATTTCAGCTCAAGATTACTTTTCGTGGACTTTGGCTTCAATTTCTTCAATTTTGGTATGACGAGCATCAAAGCCTTTCGCCATATAAATCACTTGCTCAGCAATGTTACGTGCATGATCGCCAATACGCTCTAATGAACGTAAAACCCACATGACATTAATCACACGAGCAATATGGCGCGGGTCTTCAATCATATAGGTCATTAATGTACGTGTTGCTGATTGATATTCACGGTCAATGTCAGCATCCGCTAAAAGTACACGTAAAGCTTGATCTGCATCTAAACGTGCAAAAGCGTCAAGTGCATCATGAATCATGACACGAACTTGGTTACCAATATGACGTGTTTCCATGTAGCCACGCGGTGACCCGCCCTCTTCACACAGGTTTTGTGCAATACGGGCAATTTTCGCTGCTTCATCACCAATACGCTCAAGGTCAGTATTGGCTTTGCTCATGGCAATAACCATACGCAAATCAATCGCTGCCGGATGACGACGCGCCAAAATCAACGTTAAGCCTTCATCAATATCACGTTCATATTGATTGACTGCATTATCTTTAAATTGAACATCAATCGCTAAATTTGCGTCGGTATCAAGTAAAGAATGGATTGCATTTGCAACCTGCTGTTCGACCAAGCCACCCATGGTCATAAACTTTGTGTTTACATCTTGCAAATCTTCATTAAATTGAGAAGAAATATGATGGCTTAACACCGGATTACTCGGACTCAAGGGAAGCCTCCAACATGATGGCGCGGGAATAAAATGATTGAGCATTAAAACACAGCAATCATTAAGTTTTTATGACAAAATTAAATTTCAGATAAAAGCATTTAATTACTGATAAATTAACCAGCTATTAAGCTCAACCAGATCTTTTTCACCTAACTGGCCTACCGCAGCTTTTAAACGAAGCACATTCAATAAATAGTCATACTGAGCATTAAGATAATCCTGTTTTGCAGAAAAAGCATTACGCTGCGCCAATAAAACATCAACCATACTTTTTAAGCCTTCGTTATAACTCGCTTTTGAAGCTTGAGAAACTAAAGAAGATGAATCCATTGCTGCCTTTCTTGCTTCAAGTTTGGCTTGATCTGTATCGACCTGCATAAACGCACTTTTCACATCGACATTGGCACGGCGAATGGCTGCATCAAGTTGTGCCTGCGCTTTACTGGCTTCTACAGTGGCTTTTTTAATTGATGTTCGAGTGCGCCCACCATTAAATAAATTCCAGTTCATTTCTACCCCGACCTGATCAAATTTTCCGTCAGTCGAAATGAGTGTCTCTGGTGTTTGTTTAGTATAGCCATAACTTGCTACGGCATCTATTTGAGGATAAAGCGCTGCCTTTTCGACACGGCGCTGATCTTCACTATATTTTTGCTGTAAACGGGCTTGCTGGATCTTTAAGTTTTTTTGCTGGGCTAAAGAAAGCCAGTCATTAAGTTCTGCCGGATAAGGCTTTTGAAAATTAAAATCACTGCGCAGTACAGCGAGTTTATCTTGATAAGAACCAATATATTCAGAAAGCTGCTCTTGGGCTAAAAGTAATTGAACATTGGTTGAAATACGATTGGCTCTGGCATTTTGATATTGAGCATTTGCTTCACTTACATCACTACGTGCCACCAACCCTTCTTTGAGTTTGGCATTCATCATATTAAGCTGCTCAAACAAAGCTTTTTCTTCTTGTAAGTATGCAACACTCAGTGCCTGCTGACGCAACACATTAAAATAGGCTTCTGCCACATTTAAAACATGATCTTGTTTTTGCAGCATTAAGGTAATTTCACTTAAGGCAACCGAGGTTTTAACTTGCTTATAACCTTCCCAAGCATCCATTCGAAATAATGGCTGACGTGCAGTGAGAGTGGCTTGCCGAGTCGTTGAGGTATTACTCACCAAAGCATCAGAAAGTCCTTCTTGGTCAACCCCTGGAAAGTTTGAACGCTTTACAGTTTGTCGATTACGCGTAATGTTTCCAGACAGTGTAACGGTGGGTAATAACGCTCCTGTTGCCAAGCCTAAATTAAGTTGATCTGCTTCAAATTGTTGTTGATTGGCTTGCCATGTCGGATCATTTTGTTTTGCGCGCTCATAAGCTTCAACCAAATCTAGAGCAAAACTCGAAGATGCAAAACTCCAAAGGCCAACAGCGACCATTAATTTTATTTTCATTGTTCAAATCAACGATAAAACTTGCCTTTAAGACTAAGAAAAATTCAAATCAAACTCAAGCCATTAAAAGTTTTAGTTTTTTAAGCGTTCTTAGTTTTTGACAATATTAAAATACAAATAAAAATCAAAAACATGCCTACCCAACCTACCCATGAAACATGCTCGCCAACCAAAACAATCGCAAAAATCGCAGCCACTAAAGGTTCAAATAAAGTTAAGGTTGTCGCTTTGCTGGCATTTACTGTTTTTAGACCAAATCCAAAAAGTAAATAACCCAAAAACATAGGAATCAGCATCATATAGCCAGCCACAAGTAGATTGGTTGAGCTTTGTAGTAACCCTCCACCTGTAATCAACAAAGTAGGCAGTAAAATAACCGCTCCACCGCCCATAATCATACCCATTGCAGCTTTAGCAGCAACACCCCGATCTATTAATCTTTTTGCAGCCCATGAATAAAGTGAATAAGTTGTAGCAGCGACCAGCCCAAGAAAAATACCGAAGAATTTATTCCATTGATTTGTACTCTCTTGGACCGCATGACTTTCGCCCATCGATAACATACTTACACCAAGCACACCGCACACAAAACTTAGAAACCAAATAGCAGATAAAGCTTTGCGATCAAAGAATCGTTCTAAAATTGCTGCGATTAGTGGAGCAGTACCAATTGAAACCACGGTGCCAATCGTAATGCCTGCATAATGCATTGAAGAATAAAAAGCCAAGGGATAAATACCCACCGCCGCTATGCCTAAAAGCAGTATTGAAATATTTTCCCTTATAAACTGGCGGTTGTCGCGTATTGCTCGTGATGCAACCAAAGCTTGTAAAAGGCCTCCACCGCCCATCGCTACAGCGCCAATAGCAAGTGGGCCAAGTGTCGGTGCAAATGCTGCCGCCGTACCTGTTGTTCCCCACAAAACAGAAGCAACTAAAATTGCAATTGTGCCTCCATAGCTACTATTTTTAATGAGGCTAATCATGTGGGCATTCTCTATTTAAAATATCTTCTGCCATTTGTTTTGCTAACAGGAGTTGTCGGCTGTTGCCTTCTAAGCCTGCTCGTGCCATAGAACCTTCTAAAAGAAAAGAAAGCTGGGTGGCCACATAGTTAACGCGCTGTGACTCTGGGATTAATTTTTTTAAATGCTCAGCAACAATAGCTTCTACTTCTTCTTTATGCTGCCTTACAGAACTACGCCCTGTACTATTGGCCGGAAACTCAGCCGCAGCATTCAATAAACCACAACCTCGAAAGCCTTTTTCGTAGGCAAATTCCGCATGGTCTTGATAGGCATCAAACACGGCCAAAATGGCTTCTTTAGCTGTTTTTGTTTTTTCTAAACGCTTTTGATAGAGGTCGAGCCACTCTTGATGGCGTGCAGCAATATAGGCATCAACAAGATCTCCTTTTGAAGAAAAATTATTATAAAGCGACATCTTCGCGACATCTGCTTTAGCCGTAACTGTGTTGATTCCTGTTGCCGTAATGCCATCGTTATAAAACAAGGTTGCTGCTGCATCGAGAATTTTCTGTCTTGCTGTTTTATCATTCATAGTTTTTAATTAAGTAGACCGACCTACCTAATAATAAAGATTTCTAACAATGATGCAATCGTTTTAAGCGTTATAATTTGAGCAATATTAATTTCTATAAAAGTAAAATGATGAAAAAAGTTCTAATAATGAGTATGTGCAGTGCACTACTTTTAGCTGGATGTAGTAAAACATCAGAGCAAGATCAGGCTGTATCTAAAGAGCAAAAACCAACTGAGCAAAAGGCCACTCAAAAACAAGACAGTAGCTGCTTACAAATTATGGTAGCTATGCACACGATTAATCAAAACAGCAGAATAGAAGACTTAAATCAAATTAATGAAAAGCTTAAAACCTGTGTTCCTTCTTTAAAAAATCATGAGCAGCTTAAGCTGATTGATGCATCAACTACCATGTATCAACGTTTTCTAAAACAAGACTACACTGAAAAAACAGGTAGAGCTTTTGAAGCATTTGGCTATGCCGTTTTAGAACAGAAACAAGACCTTAAAAAGGTTATTCAAAGTCAGAAAAAGCTCTTCACCCAACTGAGCCCGCGTGATCAATATTTACTTCAACATGAAGGCCAAGCCTACATTGAACTTCTCTATCAAGGTGAAGGCATGTTTACCTATCGACGCCAACCAAGCTATTTAGTTGATGTTTTTTCTAAGTCCTTACCCGCGGACCAAAAAGAGTTCTTAATGCGTATGGCGAAAGACAATCAAAATATTTTTTATAACGATGGTGCTTTGGCTATTTCATGGAAAGAGCTCACTGAACGCGCATTATTTTGGGAAAAGTTTATTCAGAAATATTCAAAGAGCCACTTTATTAATGATGCAAAACTACTATTTAATGAATATCGCTATTTTATTTTCTTTGGCTTAGACAATACGCCCGTGTCAGATGAATATGCGCCGAACACATGGTTTGATAAAGATGCTCTTCAACAAATTCGGTTTTTGTCTACACAAAGCCAATCGAGTCTAGCGAAACCCGCTCAACTGTTTCTTAAATTTATTGCTACGCCTATCGATGAGCGTAATAAGCAATTTAAAATAGATTTAACTGATAAAAATGGTGATAAAAAATCAAATTATCAGATGACTCATGAACAACTTGAGCAGCTATTAAAATTTGATTCGCCATGGAACACGGAAGTCTATCGTGACTGCCATATGGATGCGGTTTGTATAGATACAAATTGACAATGCCAGCCAACCTAAAACATGTTAGTCTGTAAATCGCTTGACGGAGCGCGAGTAATAGCTCGCTGAGATTGTGTAAATTCCGTGTTGTCGCAACACAAGTTTGATCACAAGTACCGTTGAACCTGATCAGGTTAAGACCTGCGTAGGAATCAAGCCATCTGAAAACTTAAGCCTTAAATTTATCTAGCAAAGATAAATCCGCCATCGTTTTTGGTCGTGCTTGATTCGTTGATGTTATTCATAAGGATCATGTGATGAACCAGTTAACGAATCTTTCTTCTGCTGAAATTTCAGCACAACATGAACAAGATGCAAAAGATTTAACTCGCATCTTACCCGCTTCTAAAAAAGTTTATATTGAAGGCTCTCGCCCTGACATTCAGGTTCCAATGCGGGAAATTTCTTTAACCGACACCCCTACCGGTCTTGGCGGTGAACATAACCCTCCTGTTATGGTATATGACACTTCAGGTGTTTATACCGACCCAAATGTTCAAATTGATTTAGACAAAGGTTTACCTTCAGTTCGCCAAAACTGGATTGAAGAACGTAACGATACTGAAGTACTTTCTGGCTTGACTTCAAAATTTGGTCAAGAACGTTTAAAAGACATTCGCACCGCTGACATTCGTTTTGCACACATTCAAAATCCGCGCCGTGCCAAAGCTGGTAAAAATGTCACTCAAATGCACTATGCCAAGCAAGGTATTATCACACCTGAAATGGAATATATTGCAATTCGTGAAAATCAACGCCAGCGTGAAGGTGTTGATATGCGTCAGCATGCTGGACAGAATTTTGGTGCAAAAAACTTAAAAGAAATTACACCTGAATTTGTTCGCCAAGAAGTTGCTGAAGGTCGTGCGATCATTCCTGCAAACATTAACCACCCAGAACTTGAGCCAATGATTATTGGTCGTAATTTCTTGGTTAAAATTAATGCCAATATTGGTAACTCAGCGCTTGGCTCTTCAATTGACGAAGAAGTTGCGAAAATGACTTGGGCAACCCGTTGGGGTGCCGACACCATTATGGACTTGTCTACAGGTAAAAATATCCATGAAACACGTGAATGGATTATCCGTAACTCACCTGTTCCAATCGGCACAGTACCGATTTATCAAGCACTTGAAAAAGTTGATGGTGTTGCAGAGGACCTGACTTGGGAAATCTTCAAAGACACACTAATTGAACAAGCTGAACAAGGTGTTGACTACTTCACCATTCACGCAGGTGTATTACTTCGCTATGTGCCACTTACAGCAAACCGTTTAACAGGTATTGTGTCGCGTGGTGGTTCAATCATGGCGCAGTGGTGTCTAGCGCATCATGAAGAAAACTTCTTATACACTCATTTCGATGAAATCTGTGAAATCATGAAAGCTTATGACGTTTCATTTAGCTTAGGTGATGGCTTACGTCCGGGTTGTATTCAAGATGCAAATGACGAAGCACAGTTCAGCGAACTTAAAACATTAGGCGAACTGACTCACCGTGCATGGGAACATGATGTTCAAGTCATGATTGAAGGCCCAGGTCACGTACCAATGCACATGATCAAAGAAAACATGGACCTTCAACTAGAAGTGTGTAAAGAAGCGCCATTCTATACACTTGGGCCATTAACAACAGATATCGCTCCGGGTTATGACCACATTACCTCTGCAATTGGTGCAGCCATGATTGGTTGGTACGGCACAGCAATGCTTTGCTATGTCACACCGAAAGAGCATTTGGGTCTACCAAACAAAAAAGATGTTAAAGACGGGATTATTACCTACAAGCTTGCAGCACATGCCGCCGATCTTGCGAAAGGACATCCGGGTGCACAGGTGCGTGATAATGCCTTATCAAAAGCACGCTTTGAGTTCCGTTGGGATGATCAGTTCAACCTAAGTTTAGACCCTGATACAGCACGTAGTATGCACGATGAAACCTTACCAAAAGAGGCTCATAAATCTGCTCACTTCTGCTCAATGTGTGGTCCAAAATTCTGTTCAATGAAAATCACTCAGAATGTACGTGACTATGCCAACAACCTCACCAATAACGATTCAGAGGTTGAAGAAGGCCTCAAAGCGATGAAAGAGGTTTATCAGGAACAAGGTCAAAAACTGTATCATAAAGTGTAAATATTCAAAAAAAACACTTGCCTAGCCCTGATTCTCGGTTAGGATGAAATAAATAGATTTCGTCCTGACCGAATCATGAGTATTGTTGAACGTCCAAGTTATACATCTAAAGATGTCGAAGTAACATCACGTGAATCTCTATTCCGTGGTTTTATTCAAGTTGAAAAAGTCAGCCTTCGACATCGTCTATTTAATCAATCTGAATATACTCATGTATTGCAGCGTGAACTCGTTCATCGGCCTGAAGCAGCTGGCGTACTACTCTACAACGATCAAAAACAACAGTTTGCACTGATTGAACAGTTCCGTGTTGGGGCTTTAGACGATCCTCAATCACCGTGGCAGCTGGAAATAATTGCAGGCGTGTTAGATGGTGATGAATCACCAGAAAGTTGTATTCGACGCGAAAGCCTTGAAGAATCAGGTTGCGAAGTTCAAGATTTAGAGCATCTATTTAGCTTTTACCCGTCAGCTGGTGCTTGCTCAGAGTTATTCCATCTCTATGTTGCTGAAACTGCATTACCCGCTGAAGGGGGTGTATTTGGCGTAGATGATGAGGGGGAAAATATTCAACTGCACTTATTTAATTATTGTGAAATCCAGACTCTACTCGACAGCGGACGTTTAAGAAATGCTCCTGTCATTATGGCATTACAATGGCTGGCCCAACACAGCAAAACGATAATAAACCCGAAGAGGTAGGACGGTGACTTTTCAAGTCTCAACACTTTCACAAAAAGACCATGTCATTATACAAATTACCGATACCCACCTATTGGAGTATCCGCATTTAGAATTTGTGGGTATGAATCCTGAAGAAAGCTTTCATGCCATAATTCAACAGATACTTAATAAACATCCTGAAATTGATGCAATTATCCATACTGGGGACCTAGCTCAGGCACCAACGCCTATTACCTACAACCGTTATATTCAATATATGCAAACGCTTGGTCTCCCCTTTTTTCAGACCTTAGGTAATCATGACAATGTTGACCATTTCCCATTGCATAAAGAGAATCATCAGGAACCTGTAGTTATTTGCTTAGGGAACTGGCGGGTTATTTTATTAAATAGTGCGGTAAAAGGTCATATTGATGGACATCTATCAGCAGAACAGCTAGACAGCTTAACGAATTTACTTGAAGAGTATGCAGATAACCCGATTTTGTTGGCTTGTCATCACCATCCTTTTGCCATGAAGTCAAAATGGATTGATCATCACAAGTTACAAAATTCTAATGCCTTACTTACTACCTTGGCTCCATTTAAAAATGTAAAAGCTTTAGTCTGCGGGCATGTTCATCAGGACTCAATAAACACTTGGCAAGGGATCGAATTTTTCTCTACACCCTCAACAAGTGTGCAGTTTAAACCCTTTAGCAATGATTTTGCTTTAGATCAAAATGCTCCCGGCTATCGTTACATTCGTCTAAAAAACGATGGTAGTTTTGAAACCGAAGTCTTCCGTCTTGAAAATTTTCAAGGCCATATAAACACTGATATTTCAGGCTATTAGCCCTATTTCTTATATGCTTATATATAATTATGACTGGGGTAAACACGTTTTGAAAATATTTACGGGTCGGAATGACTATCATCTTGCAGGAAAAATCTATATGATGACGACCCGATGGGAAAATCCCATCGATGGTTTTCTATAAAAACACTTGCATATCACCATATTTTTTGCGTATAGATAATACGTGTATGATGAGGAATGCCCTATTATGGCGAATGACAACCACAACCAAGTTTTGGATGAACATACAGAAGTTGTAGTGGAAGGTGACAAAGCTTCTGCAAAACGTGCACGTAAAGTGAAACCTAAAACTTCTGACATAGGCACAACTGCAAGTTTATTTGGTATTGCACCTTATCAACCTAAGAAAAATGAAGAGTACATGTCTGAAGGACAGCTCGAGCATTTCCGACAAATTCTGCAAGCATGGAAAGCTGAATTAATGTCTGAAGTTGATCGTACTTTAAATACGATGCAAGACGAATCAACTGCACTGCCAGATGTAAACGACCGTGCTACCCAAGAAGAAGAATTTGCAATTGAATTACGTACACGTGACCGTGAACGTAAGTTAATTCGTAAAATCGAACAATCTATGGAAGCTATTAAGAATGAAGACTACGGTTTCTGTGAAACTTGTGGTATTGAAATCGGCTTACGTCGTTTAGAAGCACGTCCAACTGCAACTTTATGTATTGATTGCAAAACTTTGGCAGAAATCAAAGAGAAGCAAAATAACGGTTAATTGTGACTGTTGATAATTCTCCAGCCGAGCACAACTCGGCTCTTGCGCAGCAGTTAAAACGCCTGCCAGAAAAGCATAGCTTTTCTCTTGCGCAGCGGCGGAACAATGTTCCGCTTAATCGCTGCTCATACTCAGGTCGGTTTGCGCCATCGCCAACCGGCCCTTTGCATTTTGGATCACTCATTACTGCTGTTGCCAGCTATTGCGATGCAAAAGCCCATCAAGGCAAATGGCTCGTTCGTGTCGAAGATACAGATATCCCTCGTATTTATCCCGGCAGTGAAGAGCATATTCTCACATCACTTGAAGCCTTCCAGTTCGAACCCGATGTAGAGATCATCTTTCAAAAAAATCGTTTAGACATTTATGAAAGCGTATTAGACCAGCTCAAAAAAGAAGGTCTTATCTATGCATGTCAATGTACCCGCAAAATGCTTGGTTCAAATGCAATCTATGCAGGTACTTGCCGCGATCTCAATCTTGATTTTCAAGGTCAAGCGATTCGGGTAAAAGTTCAAGATCAGCAGATCTGTTTTGATGACCGATTACAAGGACATCATTGCTCCAATCTACAACACGATCTTGGAGATTTTGTTCTTAAGCGCCGTGATGGGATTATTAACTATCAACTTGCGGTCGTCGTAGATGATTATCTACAAGGTATTACCCATGTCGTTCGAGGCGCAGATTTATTAGATAACACTGAACGTCAGATTTGGCTAGGTCAGCTTCTAAGTTATCCTCAACTAAGCTATATGCACCTTCCCCTTGCCATGAATGACCAAGGACAAAAGCTCTCTAAACAAAATCTAGCTCAAGCACTCGACTTATCAAAAGCGCCTGAATTACTTCAAAAAGCGATACTGGCCTTGGGACAACCCAACGTTGATTTAGATCAACCTAGACTGATGCTCAAACAGGCTGTAGAACAGTGGAATGTTGATTTGATTCCCCATGGGCAAGAGCTCAGCGGAACATATCTATAAATAATAAAAAAGCCCGATATCAAATCGGGCTTTTTAAACTTCTAAATACTCAATTAGAAGTTCGACTCTTCTCGTTCTGGATTGACTTCTTGTGTTGATGCATCAATCTTTAAGATTAAGCTAATCATCGCAGCACACATCATTAAAGACGTACCACCATAACTAATGAATGGCAAAGTCAAACCTTTCGTCGGCATTAAGCCCATATTCATGCCCGCATTTACCAAAATCTGGAGCAAGAAAATAATACTAATGCCGTAAGCTAAATAGCCTGCGCGAAGGTAATGATGTTTCAAAGCACGGTGACCAATTTTGATACAACATGCCAGCATCAAGAAAGACAAGCCAATAACAATAGAAATACCCACAAAACCAAACTCTTCACCTAGCACTGCCAACATAAAGTCAGTATGTGCTTCAGGTAAATAAGATAGTTTTTGTACACTATGCCCTAAGCCTGTACCAAACCATTCACCACGGCCAAAAGCCATTAATGCATTTGATAACTGATAACCCACACCCAACGGGTCTGCCCATGGGTCAGTAAATGAAATCAAACGTTGGAAACGGTAGGGTTCAAATAAGATCAAAAACACAATACCTGTGACAATCGCACCAAGCATGATTAAGAACTGAGTTGGTGGCGCGCCCGCTAAAAAGAACACACCAACCATCATCATGACAATAACGACTGTTGCCCCTAAGTCAGGCTCAGCAATAATTAAACCGACCGTGATTGCCATAACCCCGCTTAAACGCAATAAGCCTTTCCAATGAGTACGAACCTCTTTGGCACGGCGCACAACGTAGTCTGCGGTAAAGATTGCCATCATGACTTTGGCAACCTCGGTTGGCTGCAATGTAAAGCCACCGATCTTAATCCAACGTGTAGAACCGTTAACTTCCGAACCCACCACCAAAGCAGCAAGCAACAGAACCATGGTTAATAACCACAGCGGGAAGGTATTTTTAAACCACGTATTCAGTGATATTCGATAGGTCAAATAAGCCACTACACCCGCAGCGACAATCGAAATACCATGACGAATCACATAGTGAAACGGGTTTTCATGCATATATTCAGCATAGGGCATCGAAGCAGATGCAACCATCACGGAACCGATACACAATAATGCAACGACACAGAAAATCAGGACATTACGTGGCGTCACTTCCGCTGGCCATTTAGGCAATATCCGTTCATACCAATGATTGATTTTCTGGATTGTGGTCTGAGCTAAGCCTGCCATACTACATTCCTAATCATGTTTTCTTTAAACCAACGAATTGACGCAGGCAACAAACTGCTGACCACGGTCATTGTAACTTTTAAACATATCAAAACTTGCACATGCTGGTGATAACAACACCACATCTTCAGCTTGTGTTTCACGCTGAGACAGCTCTACAGCTTCTTTAAGCGTTGCCGCATGTAAAATTTTGGTTGCACCTTGAATGGCTTGTTCAATCACCGGAGCATCCTCACCAATCAATACCACAACTTTGGCATATTTTTCGATAGAAGAACGTAATGGGCCAAAATCCTGACCTTTACCTTGCCCACCTAAAATCAAGGCAACCTTACCTTTTTTAACCTCAATTGCAGCGCCTAAACCATCAATCGCTGCAAGCGTAGCGCCAACATTGGTGCCTTTGGAATCATTGTAATAACGTACATCATGCACAGTCTTTACATATTCACAGCGATGCTCTAATCCTTTAAATTGTTTTAATGTTTCAAGCATAGATTCCATAGGCAGGCCTATTGCCTCACCTAATGCGAGACAAGCTAAAGCATTCGCTACGTTATGCATGCCTTGAATATATAAATCTGAGCTTTTAATTAAACGCTGTAAACCACGAGCAAGCCAAAGCGTACCATCACCATCTCTTAAAACACCATATTGATTTAAATCTGGTGCATTTAAACCAAAGCTTTGCATTGGCGTGGTATCTGGAACAAGAGGACGACTTAAAGCGTCATCACGGTTAAATACTACTTTTTTAACACCTTGGAAAATACGGTGTTTTGCTTGATGGTAACCCAACATATTGCCATGACGGTCTAAGTGGTCTTCACTCATATTGAGAACCACCGCAACTTCAGCATTTAAGTGAGACGTGGTTTCTAGCTGAAAACTTGATAGCTCAAGTACAATTAATTCAGGTTGATCTTTTAATAAATCTAGAGCTGGGCGTCCAAGATTGCCACCCACAGCAACTTTCTTACCCGCATCTTTAGCCATTAAGCCAATTAAAGTCGTTACTGTACTTTTCGCATTAGAGCCAGTAATAGCCACAATAGGCACATCAGTTGCACGGCGTAATAATTGGATATCACCTACCACAGAAATACCTTTAGCAATAGCTGCCTGAATTTCCGGTAATTGCGGTGCAAGGCCTGGGCTTAAAATAATTTCTTCTGCTTGTAATAATAATTCTTGGTCAAGTTGACCGAAACTAGTTTTAACACCAGCTGGAATTTGATCATGCCCTAGTGGCGTGGGACGAGAATCTGTTACTGCAACTTGGTAGCCTTGTTCATGCAGGAAATTTACAGCAGAAACGCCTGATATTCCCAAGCCTGCTACAACTTTTAACCCACCACGTTGTATTAACATTTTTGCCCCACAATTTATCAATCGACAGAATGGCAAAAATGTTAGCACTTTGCTGTTTTGAATGCTTTTTCAGTTTGAACTTTATTCATCTTTTTTTGTGTCAGTGCGTAAAAAAGCCATCAATATGATGGCTTTTTAAACGAAACAAGAAATACTAAATTTATTGCCATTTAATCGGCTTAATTTCTTGAACTGTATTGGTAGGTTTATCTTCGCTTGAACAGCCACAACCGCCAGCACAACCAAGGGCCATTTTCGGTTTAAGCCATTTTGCCAAAGTTACCCAACCTTGCTTTTCGCAAAATGCAGAAAGTGAAGAAAAGACTGAATTTGCTGTTTTTGGAAATACTTTCTTAAAAACAACGACAGCACTCCAAATCACTAAAACCGCAATAATCAGATATTGAACCATATACAACCTCCTTTATTGCTTTAGCCCCAATAATGGGAAGCAATTTGATAGGTAACAAACGATGCAAAATAAGCTAAACCAAACAGATATGCAGTCATAGCTGCAACATGTTTCCATGAACCTGTTTCGCGACGTACCGTTGCCAGTGTTGCCAAACAATGTGGAGCATAAATGAACCACACTAAAAGTGATAAACCTGTTGCCAAAGACCACCCCGTTCCATCTGCACTAATCAGATGTGACAAACCTTGTGCCACAGCATCATCATCTGTTGCAGACAAGGCATAAACTGTACCTAATGCCGCGACAACCACTTCACGAGCAGCCATAGCTGGAATTAAAGCGATACAGATTTGCCAATTAAAACCAACTGGAGCAAATAAAGGTTGGATAAGATGCCCGAGCATACCTGCAAAGCTATAATCTATGGCAGGTAATGTCGCCCCTTCTGGTGGCTGCGGGAAAGTACACAAGAACCAAAGTAAAATAGAGAGGGCAAAAATGATTCCGCCGACGCGTTTCAAGAAGATCTTTGCACGATCCAATAAACCGATTCCCACACTTTTTAAATCAGGGAAACGATAACTTGGTAGCTCTAGCAGTAAAGCATGCTGTGACTTATCTTTTTGCAAAAACTTCATTAAAAATGAAACGCAAAGCGCACTCACAATACCAGCCATATACAGACCGAAAAGCACTAAACCTTGTAGGTTAAAAATACCCCAGACCATTTTCTCTGGAATGAAGGCAGCAATCAGTAAGGCATAGACGGGTAAACGTGCCGAACAAGTCATTAAAGGCGCAACCATAATGGTCGTAAAACGATCACGAGGGTCACTAATACTACGCGTTGCCATAATTCCCGGTACTGCACAAGCAAAGCTCGAAAGTAAAGGAATAAAGGCACGGCCACTTAAGCCAGCTTGGAACATTAATTTATCAAGCAAGAATGCTGCACGCGGTAAATAGCCTGATTCTTCGAGTACTAAAATGAAGAAGAACAAGATCAAAATTTGTGGCAAGAACACAACTACGCCACCCGCGCCTGCAATAATTCCGTCAACAACCAAACTATGCAGTAGTGGTTGGGTAATCACAGTTCCCACTACCTCACCAAGCCAGCCGAAGAAGCCTTCAATACCATCCATGAATGGAGCTGCCCATGCAAACACTGCTTGGAACACAATAAACATCATGATGGCAAGGCTAAGTAGGCCTAAAACCGGATGTAAGAAAATTCGATCTAGAAAATCAGTACGCTTATCTCCATGATCAACATAATGAACCACGTCTTTAAAAATCATATCGATTTTTTGGTGATGAGTTCCAGTTAAACCACTCAGTTCGGTTTGTGGCACACTGTATTTTTCTTGATCAAGGGCATGTAATAAATTTTCAATACCCGCATTACGGACGGCAACTGTTTCAACAACTGGTACACCCAAACGTTGAGACAACTTTTGAGTATTAATTTGGATGCCACGACGACGCGCTTCATCCATCATATTCAGTACAAGTAAAATCGGACGACCCAACTCGATCATTTCGAGCACTAGCCCTAAATGCAATTTTAAGTTAGTGGCATCAACCACACATAAAAAGGCATCTTGCTGCCCTTCTTCTGCAATCTTACCCAAACAAACGTCACGGGTAATCACTTCATCAGGACTGGTGGCATTAAGACTATATGTACCCGGTAAATCGAGTACACGCACAGCTCGACCTGAAGGCAACTGAAAATGACCAACCTTACGCTCGACCGTTACGCCCGCATAGTTTGCAACTTTTTGTCGAGTTCCAGTTAAATGGTTAAAAAGAGAGGTTTTACCACAGTTAGGGTTTCCCACAAGGGCAATACGTAACGCATCACTCATGCGGGTACTCCTTCTTCTACTTGAATTTCAATTTTTTCCGCTTCTGCTTTACGTAAAGCGAAACGAGTAAAGCCAATTTGGATTAAGATCGGATCACCACCAAAAATACCTTTGGTAATCACTTCCACTCGTGTGCCCGGTACAAAGCCCAGACTTTCCAAACGAATTGCGACCAAATCTTGCTGCTCGGACTCTAGTTCTATCCGATTCACTTTGGTGATGGTCGCCGCTTGCTTCACTTTTAAAGCTGATAAACGCACCGCATCCGATCCTAAACCTTTTTTAATAGTATACATATAAATGAGAATAATTACCAAATAAGGTTAAATTTCACTTCTTATTCAGTTTAATCGACAAACCTTAAAGTTTCTTTTACAGTACAGAGGTTTAGAGGATCTAGTGTATGTTGAATAAAAAACCGCGTATTCCAAGCCCTGTTCAAATTCCTGAACATTTGAGCTTTTTACAAGGTTTTCGTGACTATCTCGTTGCTCAGACGGTAAGTCCACATACACGTAATGCTTATTTATCCGACCTTATTCAATGCAGTGAACTTCATAAAAAATTAGCTCTTCCGGAGTGGACAAGTGATGATATCGCTGATGTTTTGATTGAGTTGACTAAAGCTGGAAAAAGCCCACGCTCGATTGCCCGCTGCTTATCTGCCCTACGCCAGTTTTACAAATTTTTACGTGAACAGAAATTACGAAGCGATAATCCTGTAGCAACCCATCATTCTCCAAAAATTGGCAGAGCCTTACCCAAAGATCTATCTGAAGAAGATGTCGAAGCACTGATTCAGGCTCCTGATATTGATACGGCACTTGGTTTACGTGATCGGGCAATGTTTGAAGTTCTTTACGCATGTGGTTTACGTGTTTCAGAACTGCTGAACTTGCGCCTAGAACTTATTAACTTAAAACAAGGCTATTTAAGAATTACGGGTAAAGGTAATAAAGAGCGTTTGGTCCCGCTAGGGCAATTTGCTTGTGAATGGGTAGAACGCTACTTGCAGGATGCTCGGCCTCAACTCTATAAAAGCTCTACTGACTATCTCTTTTTAACTCAGCATGGCGGGATTATGAGCCGTCAGAACTTCTGGTATGCCATTAAGCGTTACGCGCTTCAAGCCAATATTCAAGCTGAACTATCACCTCACACCTTACGTCACGCCTTTGCAACACACCTGCTTAATCACGGCGCCGATTTACGCGTAGTACAAATGTTACTGGGCCATAGTGACCTATCAACTACTCAAATTTATACACATGTAGCACAAGTAAGAATGCAACAATTACATGAAAAACATCATCCTAGAGGTTAAAAAATTTAAAACTTATTATTTGAAACACACCCAACAATCAATTGATTTCGTTCACAAAGGTTAAGAAAGTTTTAACAATACACACTAGATTTTTTGTTATGCTTAGCAGCTTCTGACTATAAATACTGATGAAATAAGGGTTATCTATGTCTTTTACCCGATCTCAACTTTTTCTTGCCTGTGCTTTGGCTTCTAGCCTGTTATTCAGTGCTTGTTCTAAAGAAAACAAACCACAAAAAGAAGATGCGCTCACTGCGACCGCACCTGCTACTGGGGAAGCTTCAACCATCATTGAACGCAATGCTAAACAGCGTTTAATTGAAACTTTGCAAAAACAATTTAAGAATGCAAATATCAACGCCAAAATTTTAGATATCAAGCCTACTGAAGTTCCTAACTTATATTGGGTAAATCTCGAAGGAATGACGTCGATTTATACAACCAGTGATGGTAAATACCTGATTCAAGGTGATGTCATCCGTTTAGGCGGTAAAGAACTGCATAATATTGGCGATAATCTTCAAGCTTCAGAAAACAAGAAGCATCTGGCTGCTTTAAAAAATGAAGATTTGATCGTTTACCCAGCTAAAGGTGGTAAGGCTAAACATGTGATTTATGTGTTTACCGATGCAAGCTGTCCTTATTGCCACAAATTACATGAGCATTTACCTGAAATTAATGAAAAAGGTATTGAGGTACGCTATATCGCTTGGCCACGCGGTGAACAATTTATGCCGACCATGGAAGCTGTATGGTGTAGCGCAGACCGTAAAGCTGCCTTTAACCAAGCAGTACAAGGTATTAATATCCCACCTGCTCAATGTAAAAACCCTGTGCGTGAACAATATCAACTTGGTTTAAACATGGGTGTAAATGGAACACCAGCTATTTACAATGTTGATGGCGAGTACTTAGGTGGATACCTAACACCAGATGAATTAATTAAACGTCTGGATAAATAACACCCTTTAAGCTGATGAATGATTAATCATCTATCTCTTTTAAAAAGCGCTGCTCTGATTGCAGCGCTTTGTTTTTTCAACAATTAATATTTAAACAACCTCTGTTTAAAGACTGATCTACTCTTCTTTTCCAAACATCGCACTCTAATTCATTGAACAAGCACTAAAAGCGCTAGAGTCTGGCGTTTTTTTTAGCTATGATCTAGCTTCAACTAAATGATTAAATGATGAATGGAGTGTGACGTGAAACCAGTTCGCCTGGCAATACTCGGTCTAGGAACCGTAGGTGGAGGAGCCCTTAAACTACTACAAGAAAATGCCGCTGAAATTAAACGTCGCACCGGTCGAGAAATTCAAATTACCCACGTTGGAACACGCCGCCCTCGTCCAGATCTTGAATTGGAAGGGATTAAACAAAGCGCCGATTTACTTGACATCGTTCGTCAACCAGACGTTGATGTAGTTGTAGAAGTTATGGGTGGGATCCACCCTGCTTACGAAGTTATCATGGAAGCGATCAAACACGGCAAACAAGTCGTGACTGCAAACAAAGCGTTACTCGCTGAACATGGCAATGAATTATTTAAAGCAGCAGAAGACAATGCTGTGCAAATTGCTTATGAAGCAGCAGTTGCTGGCGGTATTCCAATTATTAAAGTGATCCGTGAAGGTCTTGCTGCAAACCATATCGAATGGTTGGCAGGTATTATTAATGGTACAGGTAACTTTATTCTGACTGAAATGCGTGAGAAAGGTCGTGCATTTGATGATGTATTAAAAGAAGCTCAAGAACTCGGTTATGCAGAAGCAGATCCAACGTTTGACGTAGAAGGTATTGATGCTGCGCATAAACTTACCATTTTAGCGTCTTGTGCGTTTGGTATTCCTCTTCAATTTGATAAGGTTTATACCGAAGGTATCAGCAAAATCACTGCGCAAGATGTGAAATATGCCGAAGATCTTGGTTTCCGCATTAAACATCTTGGTATTGCACGTCGTGCTGAAAAAGGTATTGAATTACGTGTTCACCCAACACTTATTCCAGATGAACAGCTGATTGCGAATGTAAACGGTGTTAAAAATGCTGTTTTAGTTCAAGCTAATGCCGTAGGTCCAACACTCTATTACGGCGCGGGTGCAGGCGCAGGTCCTACAGCTTCTGCAGTTGTTGCCGACGTTATTGATATTGTTCGTGACATCTCTTATACCGAAGATGGCGCAGGAACAATTCCTCAGTTGGCTTTTGAAGCATTAACAAATGTGCCAATTTTAAGCCGTGAAGAAATGACCACAGGTTATTACATTCGCTTAAATGCAGAAGACCAAACTGGCGTACTTGCAGATGTGACGACCATCTTAAGTCGCGCTGGAATTAGTATTGATGCAATCATGCAACAATCTCGTTTAAAAGACCTTATTCCAATCGTGATTCTGACCGATCCAATCGTTGAATCTAAAATGGATGATGCTCTTGCACAAATTCAAGCATTACCTGCAATTCGTGGCGAAATCGTAAGAATTCGTTTAGAATCGCTCGATAGTTAATCAGGTTGAGGGAAAGATTCCCTCTCCCGCTTCACCTCTAATTGGAACACCATCATGTCTAATGCCAATCGTTATACTGGTCTTGTAGATCGTTATCGTGACCGTTTGCCAGTTTCGGCAACTACTCGTGCTATCTCTTTGGGTGAAGGCAACACCCCACTCATTAAACTTGAGAATATTCCACGTATTATTGGCAAAGATGTTGAAATTTATGTGAAATATGAGGGTTTAAACCCAACTGGTTCATTTAAAGACCGTGGTATGACCATGGCTGTAACCAAAGCGGTTGAAGAAGGCTCTAAAGCGATTATCTGTGCATCTACTGGTAACACTTCTGCTGCTGCTGCTGCCTATGCTGCACGTGCAGGTATCAAAGCATTTGTTTTGATTCCAGAAGGCAAAATTGCGATGGGTAAAATGGCACAAGCGATGATGTATGGTGCGATTACTATGCAAATTCGTGGTAACTTCGATGATGGTATGCGTCTTGTAAAAGAAGTCGCTGATCAAGCGCCTGTAACGATTGTAAACTCAATCAACCCTTACCGTTTGCAAGGTCAAAAGACGATTGCTTATGAAATCGTTGAAGCTTTAGGCCGTGCACCTGATTACCATTGCTTACCTGTAGGTAACGCAGGCAACATCACCGCTCACTGGATGGGTTATACCGAAGCTGTAGCAAACCAACCTGCTGATCAGTTTGAACAAGTGATTTATGATGCTGCGACTGATCAATTCACTGGTCCAAAACCAGAAGGTTTACCGACTATGGTGGGTTACCAAGCTTCTGGCGCAGCTCCATTCTTACGTGGCGCTCCAGTTGAAAGCCCTGAAACTGTTGCAACTGCAATCCGTATTGGTAATCCACAAAGCTGGAACCATGCAAAAGCTGTAGTACGTGACTCTAAAGGCTGGTTTGATGAACTTCAAGACAGCGAAATTTTAGAAGCTCAACGCTTACTTTCTATGTATGAAGGCGTATTTGTTGAGCCAGCGTCTGCTGCTTCTATCGGCGGTGCGATCCGTGATATTAAAGCGGGTAAAATTGCTGAAGGTTCTGTAATTGTATGTACAGTAACTGGTAATGGCTTGAAAGATCCTGACACTGCAATCAAACAATGTGCTGATGCAGTGATGTTGTCAATTGATGCAACAATGGACCAAGTAAAAGATTCGATTTTATCTAATATGTAAGATCTAATTTTTCAAAAACGGCTGTTTAATACAGCCGTTTTTTTATGTCTTTTTTATGTCTTTTTTATGGCTATAAAAAAGACATAAAAAACGCTTCTATCAAGAAGCGTTTTTAGAATATTGAACTTAAATACGTTTTGGTAAATTACTTAACCAACCCAATAAGTTAGTTGCATCATTATTACGTGCCTGTGTACTTGGTTCACCCAGTAATACAATGACTGCTGGACGTGAATTTACAGTCGTGTGCATCACAACACAGCGACCCGCTTCATTAATATATCCAGTTTTAGACAAGTTAATATTCCAACCACCATTGCGCACTAGAGCATTGGTATTGTTAGATTTCAACACGCGATAACCTAAGTTAAAGTCATAAGTTGGTGTAGTTGAGAATTGACGAATCAAGCCATATTGAGAAGCTGTACTTGCCAAAATCCCTAAGTCACGCGCAGAAGATACATTACGCGGATCTAAACCAGTTGACTCATAATAGTGGGTTGCGTTCATACCTAAAGCACGTGCTTTAGAATTCATTGCAGCGACGAATGCTGGACGACCACCCGGATAAGTACGTGCTAAAGCCGCCGCTGCTGGGTTTTCTGATTTCATTAGAGCAAACAGAAGAACTTCTGCACGGTTCATCTTGTCGCCAACACGTAAGGTTGAACTTGAGTTTTTACCATTTGCACCAGCAAAATCGATTTGCTCAAGTGTAATTTCTTCTGACATGTTTAAACGGGCATCTGCCGTTACAACTGCTGTCATCAACTTAGTAATAGAGGCAATTGGCACAGAAGCGTTGGTATTTTTACTGTAGAGCACTTCACCAGTTTGCGCGTCCATCACAAGTGCAGCTCGAGCGCTTACACTCGGCTGGGCATTGTAACCAGCCGTATCACGGATTGGAGCAATCTTCGGTGCAGATGCTACAATTTTCGGTACACTACCACCACGCAAAGTTGTGGTTACCGATGTTGAACCTTGCGGAGTAGGTTCGTCATCTTCATCATTTAAAAATTGGCTAGCATCAGCTGAAGACCAATTTAAGCTTGCAGTACCACTATTCCCTGAGGACGGGTTATTGACGAGTTCTGCAAAGCTTGTTGAACTCAAACTAAGCAAAATAGACATGCTTAGCACATGCATTAAAGACTTTTTAGAATTTTTCACGGCACAATACTCGACTCAGGGTGATACACATTTGCGCTTACTATAATTATGCCTTACATTTGAGGTATAAGGTATAACGCTTTTACCGACACAATTGTGCACAACTATTCGCTCACTATATAAGAATAGGATTGCTAATTTTGTCATTCCATTGCAAGCTAATTTTGCTTTATGTAACAAAAAACTTGTTTTTTGAAAGAAAGGAGGTCTTCTTGATTACAGTTTTAGTTGTGGATGACCATGAACTTGTACGTACAGGTATCTGCCGTATGTTAGAAGATCATGCCGATGTAGAGGTCATTGGACAAGCCGAATCGGGTGAAGAAGCAATTGCTATTGTTCGTCAGAAACATCCTCAAGTTGTGCTACTTGATGTCAATATGCCTGGCATCGGCGGCGTAGAAACAACACGTCGTTTACTGCAAACCGCACCAGATACAAAAGTGATTGCAGTCAGTGGCTTAGCAGAAGAACCTTACCCTTCTCTTTTGCTTAAAGCAGGAGCTAAAGGTTACATCACCAAAGGTGCTCCAATTACCGAAATGGTTCGGGCTATTAATAAAGTGATGCAAGGCGGCAAATACTTTAGTGCCGATATTGCTGAGCAATTAGCAAGTTCTTATTTATCCGATACGCAGCAATCGCCATTTGATTCTCTCTCTGAACGAGAAATGCAAGTTGCAATGATGGTTGTAAATTGTATTAGCGCTCAAGAAATTGCAGACAAACTTTTTGTAAGTGTTAAAACAGTGAATACTTACCGCTACCGTATTTTTGAAAAGCTAGCCATTGATAGTGATGTTAAACTAACTCATCTCGCGATTCGTTACGGTCTGATCAAGCCTTAATCAGACTTACATGCAATTTCCCGTAAACTCATCCTTGTCCCATACGATATTTCGTTTGGGCACGTGGTATGGTTTATATCGCCTTATTATTGCGGTTAGCCTGAATATTATTTTGGTTTTAACCGATGCTCAAATCGACAATAGTCTGCAACAACCCACTCTATATTCTTACACACTACTCGGCTATTCGCTTTTAAGCCTTCTTCAACTTTTATGCTTTAAGTTTATTGCCACTCAGGCCACAAGGCAGCTCATTTTATTTTTTGTAGTTGATATTATCTGTCTGAGTTTACTTACATTTTCTGTAGGTGAACCCAATCTTCAACTCAGCTTGCTCTATGTGATTGCCATATTTACTTCGGCCATTTTACTTAGCGCAAGAATGTCGTTGCTCATTACATTACTTGCAGTCATTGCCGTTATTTACCAACGCTTCGTTGGCAGTTTATTTGACTACAATAATTTAAATACGATCAGTAATAGCGCCTTATTGGCCTTCTTGTTTTTTGTAGTACATGGAATCGGACAAATTGCGGTCCAGCGCTTTAAATTACTTGAAGCGCTAACTTTCCATCAATCAATAGAACTCTATCAACTACAAAATATTAACCGCTATATCTTGGAACAAATTGAAGAGGGCTATTTAGTTCTAGATGAAAACTACGACATTGTTTTAAGTAACCCAGCCGCCTGCTCTCTTTTAGGAATTCCACCTCAATTTGCCAGTGAAAAATATTCCTTAGCAAAATGGCATGCTGACTTATTTGAAATTCTTAAGTTTGATAATTTAAAAGAAGGTGATCGATTTATTTTTGAGTCCCGACTGTCGGCTTATTCTATTAATATTAAAGTGCAACATCTTTTGGTGCCACAGCAAACATTAACACTACTCATCTTACAAGATGCGCAGCAGATTAATCAGCAAGCTCAACAACTCAAACTTGCCGCTTTAGGACAACTCTCAGCAAGTATTGCCCATGAGATCCGTAATCCTCTTGCGGCCATTGTTCAAGCAAATGAATTACTCAAAGATAGTAATGCGGAACAGCAAAACACTTTGCGCAATATGATTGGTAAGCAAACGAAACGCATTGATAGTATTGTTCAAGACACCTTAGGACTTGCCCGCAGTGAAAGAACGCACCCAATCCAGATCGAATTAAATGACTTCATAAAAACGTTATTAGATGAAGATTTATCTGATGTTAAACATACGATCCAGCTTAAAAGTTCTGATTTATCCTTAAAGCTATTGTTTGATGAAAAGCAACTCAGACAAGTCCTCATAAACCTTGTTAGGAATGCTCTACGCCACAATGCACCCGACTCTCCCTATGTTCTGATCAATATCCATTCACAAACAAATAAAATTTATATTGATGTGATCGATTACGGTGAAGGTGTTTCAAAACGTGATATATCTCAATTATTTAAACCATTTTTTAGTACCGAAATTAATGGAACTGGTTTAGGATTATATTTGTCTCATAGTTTTTGTGAGGCAAACCATGCAAAGCTCACTTATGTAGAGCAAAAACAAGGGGCATGCTTCAGAATAGAATGCCCAATAATATATTGATTTTTTTATTAGGTTTTTGGGGAAATGGCAGAACAGCAACCACTCGTTTTGCTTGTAGACGATGAAGAAGATTTGTGCCTGTTAATGCAAATGACTCTTGCACGAATGGGGATTAAGACACATCTTGCTTATCGGGTTGAACAGGCCAAACAGCTCTTTACTCAGTTTCATTACGATGCATGCTTGACCGATTTAAATCTACCTGACGGTAGTGGCTTAGAATTGGTTCAACATGTTTCTCAAACTTACCCACACACACCCATTGCAGTCTTAACTGCATACGGCAATATGGATATTGCAATTGCAGCATTAAAAGCGGGAGCTTTTGATTTTGTCAGCAAACCGATTAACCAAATTCATTTAGATCAGTTGTTAAAAAAAGCGCTTAACCAGCCAAAACAAGAGCATGAGTTCGGTGAAACAACATTAGAAAATGACTTATTAATTGGGCGTTCGCCACCTATACAAAACTTACGGACAGCTATAAAAAAAATAGCCCGCTCCCAAGCTCCTGTATTTGTTACAGGCGAGTCTGGTACGGGTAAAGAAGTTGTTGCGAATCTGATTCACCGCTTAAGCAACCGCAGTGAAGGACCATTTATTGCAATTAACTGTGGAGCAATCCCAACTGAACTCATGGAAAGTGAACTTTTTGGGCATAAAAAAGGGAGCTTTACTGGTGCGACTCAAGACAAACAAGGTCTGATTTTATCGGCACATGGCGGCAGTTTATTTTTAGATGAGATTGCCGAATTGCCTTTAAGTATGCAAGTTAAATTGCTTCGCGCAGTACAAGAGAAAAAGATTCGCCCAGTAGGTTCAGATCAGGAAATTGATGTTGATTTTCGAGTAATCAGTGCGAGTCACCAAGATTTAGATTTGTTAGTACAACAAGGTAAATTCCGTCAGGACTTATTTTTCCGTATTCATGTTATGGATATTATGTTGCCGCCACTACGTGACCGTGGTGGAGATATTTTGCTATTGGCCAATCATTTTATTCAAAAGGTTTGTACAGAATGGGGAATTTCAAGCAAGCAATTAACGGCGAGCGCTGAAACTTACTTATTGCAGCAAGACTTCCCGGGTAATGTTCGTGAATTAAGAAATATGATTGAACGAGCTATTACTTTAAGTGATGATGAGTCCATTGATTTAACACACTTAGCTCCTCCTCTTAGAGGTAGTAGTGTGAGCCCGCAAATCGTAACGAAACAACTAAATCAAACACCGACTGTTCAGACTCACCCAAAATTTCCAATGGAAGGTTTAGAACGCTACTTAGAAAATATCGAAAAAGATATTTTACTGAATGCGCTAAATATGACTCATTGGAATCGAACTTTAGCAGCTAAAAAGCTAGGAATGACATTCCGTTCTTTGCGCTATCGACTCAAAAAGTTTGGCTTAGATACTGAAATGGGAGAGGAAGTATAAAAATTACTTCCTCTTTAGAAATAAATCTGCAACGCGCTCTAAATATACGTCTTCTTTCATTTCTGCTGGCAATGGATAGGTCTGATTAGGCTGAATACCCTGCCCTTCAATCATATTGCCATTTGGCGTGTAGTAATGTGAGACCGTCATCTGTAGAGCCGCCCCACTTGGCAAAGGAAATAGCTTTTGCACTACACCTTTTCCATAACTTTTTTCACCCATCACCCAAGCACGCTGGTGTTCTTTCATGGCCGCAGTAAAAACTTCTGCCGCAGAAGCAGAACGGTGATTAATTAATATACCTAGTTTTATATTCTGAAATTCATTACCGGGCAAAGCCTGAAACTGCTGATTACCTTCCGAACGGCTTTTGGTCGAAACAATAATTCCGTTATTTAAAAATAAATCTGCTGACTCAACTGCTGCCGATAACAACCCACCCGGATTGTTTCGCAAATCGATTAAAACAGCTTTTAAACGTGGAGAACTGTTTTCTTCAATTAATCTTTTAATTTCATTAGCAGTGTCTTGTTGGAATACTCTAATTTTGAGTACAAGCACCTGATTATGTAGCATTACAGGTTCTATATCGGTTTCTATTTTTTTATTACGGACTAAGTTGATATTTCCACTTAGCTCTTCTGCTTGTACTTGAAGTGTACTTCCTATAGAACCGTAAAGTAGTCCAAGCACCTGATCTTGGTTTAAATTTTTTAAATCTTGGTTATCAATTTTGAGAATCGTCTGACCATTTCTCAAACCTAATTTATAGGAATCAGAACCGGTTTTAAGATCACGAATCATCCATTTATGAGCATGTGATTCAGGGCTTAATGCAAAATCAACTGATGCAAGATCACCCTCTGTGTATTGAATCAGTTGGCGGTATTCTTCTGCCGATAAATAACGCGAATAACGATCTAACCCACTCACTAACCCTTTTATGGCTTGTTGAAACAAGGCATCGTCAGATTTCACATCAACGTAGTTATCTCGAACAATTCCATAGATTTGCACAAACTGTTGAATCGACTCGATCGGCACCTCTGCATAGCTATGTTCCGGTTCTTCCGAATCCGAATGCAAAGGTGACATTTTTTCTTTTACAACTGGCGCTGCAAAGGTAAATTGGCTGCAACACAGCAACATACTTACAATAAGTTTTTTATATTTAATGTGTTGCAGCATCCAATCACCTTTAACTTATGCAGATAGTGTAATCAGATTACGTCCTTGCATTTCGGCAGGAACAGGAATCTTCATTAAATTGAGAATTGTCGGTGCTACGTCTGCAAGCACACCACCTTCTGCAATTGTTGCGTGTGTTGGACCAACATAGATAAATGGCACAAGCTCGGTTGTATGTTGAGTATGCACTTGCCCACTTTCGTAGTCTTGCATTTGTTCAACGTTACCATGGTCAGCAGTAATGAGCATATGGCCTTTTTTCGCCATAACTGCCTCATAGACACGACCTAAACAAGTATCAACCGCTTCAACTGCTTTAACCGCAGCATCAAATACACCTGTATGCCCGACCATATCACCATTTGCGTAGTTCACAACTAATAAGTCGTACTCACCTGAATTAATTGCCTTAACCAACTCATCAGTGACTTCATAAGCACTCATTTCAGGCTTAAGATCGTATGTCGCAACATTTGGAGATGGAATTAAAATACGTTTCTCACCCGGATATTCATCTTCACGTCCACCACTAAAGAAGAATGTTACATGAGCATATTTTTCAGTTTCGGCAATACGTAACTGAGTCTTTCCAAGTGAAGATAAATATTCACCCAATGAATTTTTGAGAGCTTCTGGCATGTATGCAACTGGCGCATCAATGCTAGCCTGATAACGTGTAAGCATCACAAATTTAGAAAGATTTGGAACAACTTTACGCTCAAAGCCAGCAAAATCTTTCTCTACAAATGCACGAGTAATTTCACGAGCTCGGTCAGCACGGAAATTCATAAATACAACGCTATCACCATCTTGAACTTTAGCAATATCACCAATACGAGTCGCTTTTACAAACTCATCATTTTCATTGGCTGCATAAGCTAATTCCAACCCTTCAACCGCTGTTTGCGCAGTACGAAGTGCTTCACCTTCGGTCAACAAGCGATAAGCTTGCTCAACACGATCCCAACGGTTGTCACGGTCCATTGCAAAGTAGCGACCAATTATGGTTGCGATACGGCCTTGGCCCGGATATTGAGCAAATAATGCATCTAATTTTTCTAAAGACGGCTGAGCACTACGTGGAGGTGTATCACGACCATCAAGGAAAGCGTGCAAATAAACTTTTGCACCGCGTTTTAATGCAAGTTCACACATCGCCACAATATGATCTTCATGTGAATGAACACCACCTTCTGAAAGTAGCCCCATAATATGGACAGCACCGCCAGCAGCTTTGGCTTTTTCAACAGCGTCGATCAACACTTCATGTTTAAAAAAGTCACCAGTACGGATATCTTTAGTAATACGGGTAAAGTCTTGATATAACACACGGCCAGCGCCAAGATTCATATGGCCAACTTCAGAGTTCCCCATTTGCCCATCAGGCAATCCAACATCTTCACCTGAACCAGAAATTAGACTATTCGGATGCTTGGCTTTCATTGCCGCCAAATTTGGTGTTTTTGCTGCAAGAAAAGCATTATCTTCAATCGCTTCACGGTGTCCAACACCATCCATAATGACCAGAACGTGAGGGATCTTGCCAGCAGTTGCATCCGTCATAATCAATTTCTCTTTTGTCTACAATTTCGTCACAATATCTTACCGAATTTTCGGTCAAGACTCTATTTATTCCTATGGCTTTCACCAATATCCGCGATTGATGAAAACCATAAATATCACTTATTTCTAGCGAGCGCGGTAAAGCAAATAACTTCCGGCACCAAACATTAGCAAGATAGGCACAAGTACGAACCATGCTGGAGATGGAGAATAAACCAAGCTTGCATAGCCCAAGAAATCTTGCAAATAATAGAAACTCAAACCAATAAACAATGCGATCACCAAACGAAAACCCATTGATTGTTGGCGTAACGGTCCAAAAATAAAAGAACACGCCACGAGAACTAATGCGATGAGTGAAAATGGCGAAGCAACTTTTTGCCAGAAAGCCAATTGGTACGTTTTTGGTACCTGGCTATATTCATCCATATAACGCATAAAGCTAATCAGTTGGCTTGGCGATAAATCTTCAGGATCTAAAGTCACCATATGCACATATTTAGGCTGTAATGCTAAAGCAAGCGATTGTTCTTCATGGTCAGTTTTGATGGCATTGCCTGCCGCCAAAATGTCCATTTGTTCAGCTTTTTTCAAAGCCCATTGACCATTTTTAATAAACTGTCCTTGCTGAGCATTAATTAATGATTGCAAGTAATAGTTCTGGTCAAAGTCGACCACTTGAATGTCTCTTAAATTGCCCTGAGAGTTAGCGTAGTCGATATAGATAAATCGCTGCCCTTCACGTGACCAATAGCCTTTAACTTCACCTAAAGCAGCTACTGAAGGATGGCTTTTAACACTTTGTGCTTTTTCATTCGTGTAAGGGATAACCCACTCACTTAAAGCAAATGACAAAATAATAAGTAGTAAAGCTGAGCGCATAACCCAACCAACAATACGCCATAAGCTAACACCCACTGAACGCATAACAATGAGCTCACTACTCGTTGCCAATGAGCCCAGTCCAATCACGGCACCAATCAAGGCAGAGATAGGTAAAATTTCATAGAGATAGCGAGGAGCTCCCCACAAAACATAAACGAGAGCTTGCCATGCGTTATAGTCTGGTTTGAGCTCACCCAACTCGCCAAGATATGTAAATAAGACCTGAAGAATGGACAAAACAACTGTGGTGCCAAACATCGCAAGCGCAGTGGTTTTCGTCACATATTTGGCGACTATTCGACGTGCTAACATTATAATTTCACTCGCTTGATCTGTTTCTTGATTTTTGGTCCTAACTTCTGCTTACGTGAGAATAAGGCGGCAGCAACGCCATACACAACTAACACGGCAGGATAAGCCCAAATATCGAGTTCTTCTTTACTAATACGAGTCTTGATTGCAATCATTAATACGATCAGACTGGAAAAAATAAAAATCGCCGGAATAAGACGGTAATAACGGCCTTGTCGTGGACTCACCTCAGACAATGCCACTGAGAGCATTAACGCAATAACAATCGTGAATGGCCCAAATAAACGCCATCCCAACTCACTTCTGATGACTGGATCATTCGTTTTTGAAAAGAGTTTTGTTGTTGATAGTGCTTCTACATCGCCACTCTCAAACTTAACATCTTTGTCATTTTCTAAACGTAGACGATAAGACTGAAACTCTGCTTGTGTATATTTTGGTTGTCCCGGGAATATTTCATAGCGACGACCTTGTACCAGATCAACGACATTGGCGGTGTCATTTGCAACTTCTACACGAGTCGCTTCCTTGGCCAAAATCATAACATCAGGCTTATCTTCTTTAGCAGCGCGTTGATAAAAGAAAATATCCTTCAAATTCTTTCGGTCTTCTGACAATGAACCTGCATAGATCGTATATGGCCCAGAAGAAATGAACTCTCTTGGTCGAACCAAATCAAAACCTGTCCGAACAGCTTGTGTCGTTGTCAGTTTTTCAAACTCACGTAGTCCCCACGGCGTCATCCAGAGCATAAGCACAGACTGAAACACCATATAAACAAGTGTCATTGGAATGAGTAATCGTGCTAATTGATGACGGCTTACACCACTACCATTCAATACAGCCATTTCATGGTCAACATATAAACGACCAAACACCAACATTAAACCAATGAAAAAACCCAATGGTAAAATGAGTGTTAGAAATTCAGGTAAACGATATCCAATGATGCTAAACAAGATACTGGCATCTAAACGCCCCTGCGCCGCCACACCAAAGTATTTGATCAGACGACCACCCATCATGATTAAGGTCAGTAAAGAAATGACCACCAATGAGGTAGAGACAACTTGCTTGACGAGATAACGCCGAATAATCAAAGTAATACTTCCAAAAGGCTAATCGGGACGTGTGCTAGTTTACCCGAATGTTAAAAATATAAAACCGCACATTGCAACGCTATGCTTGAAAGTGTTTCAATGTTTTAATCCAACATAACTTTCTATAGGCAATCACGGCAGCCATGAAATTTACAACTTATACAACTTTTCCCGAACAGACATCTAATGAATCTTTGTGGGTTTTAGTTGATTCAGAACAGCTACAAAGCAACATCAACACATATCAAATCAATAACCTAGAAAGCGTTCTTACTGCCACCCAATTCAAAGGCAACTTCAATGAAACTCTGCCTTTATTCGGTCAGGTTTCAAATCAACCTCATAGCCAATTACTTGGCTTAGGAAAAACAGCTGAACTTCAGGCGGTTAAGCTCGCTAAACTTGCCCAAACCATTATCAAATCGACACAAAATAAATTTAAGCATATCGCGATTGATATTGCTGCGTTACCTGTCGAATACCATTATTTATTCGCTTTAAGCTTAACTCAAGCAGCTTATGGTTATGATGAGTTTAAATCGAAAAAAAATGAATTTGTGTTACAACAGGTTGATTTAATTAGTTCAACGACGAGCCTCGATGAAAAACAACTGGCTTTAGTGCATGCCGTACAGTCTGGTCAGTCGTATGCACGTGACCTTGGAAACCGTCCAGGTAACATTTGTTTCCCTGAGTATTTGGCAGAACAAGCATTAGCTTTAGCTGCAGAATTCCCTGACTTACTCAAAGTAACTGTCTTAAATGAACAGCAAATGGCTGATTTAGGCATGTATGCTTTTCTTGCTGTCAGCAAAGGGTCTGAACGTCCGGGTCGTATCGTAACACTCGAATACCAAGCTGGAATCGATCAAGCGCCTGTTGTGCTTGTTGGTAAAGGCGTTACTTTTGATACAGGCGGTATTTCTTTAAAACCAGGCCTAGGCATGGATGAAATGAAGTTCGATATGTGTGGTGCAGCCTCTGTACTAGGGACTATTCGTGCGTTATGCGAAGCAAAACTCCCTATTCATGTCGTTGGAGCAATTGCAGCCGCAGAAAACATGCCTTCAGGTAAAGCAACTCGCCCAGGCGATATTGTGACAACCATGAGCGGACAAACAGTTGAAATCTTAAATACCGATGCAGAAGGTCGTCTTGTTCTGTGCGATACATTGACCTATATCAAACGTTTCAATCCAGCAGTTGTGGTTGATATCGCAACATTAACTGGTGCATGCGTAGTTGCTTTAGGTAAAGTACTGAGTGGTTTGTTCTCACCAGATGATGCTTTAGCAGCTGAACTTCAACAAGCGGGTGAGCAATCATTTGACCGTGTATGGCGTATGCCAGTGATTGAGGATTATCAAGAATTACTTGATTCACCATTTGCTGATATTGCAAATATTGGCGGTCCATACGGCGGTGCGATTACGGCAGCATGTTTCCTTGAACGCTTTACACGTGAGTACCGTTGGGCTCATTTAGATGTAGCAGGAACAGCGTGGTTATCTGGTCCAGCTAAAGGTGCAACAGGTCGTCCAGTACCATTACTCATGCAATTTTTAGCGAATCGTGTAAATACGAATGGCTAAAGTTAGTTTTTATCTGTTTGAAACCAGTGAAGAACGGCAAGTCGATAGTGCTTGCCGTTTATGCCGAAAGATTTTACAGAAGCATCCTAAAATCTGGTGGTATTGCCCAGATGTGCAGCTACAACAAACTCTTGATGAAAGATTATGGGATTTCGACCCTGTAAGTTTCATTGCACATGGGATTGATCAAGCTGAAGCTGCTGTATGTATTTCGGCTAAACAACCGCTTGAACAAGGCTTGTTAGTATTTAATTTTAACAATCATGCACTTGAACAAGTTGATCATTTTAGCCACATTATAGAAATTGTTGAAAATAATGAAACAGCCAAGCAAATTGGTCGAGAAAAATTTAAAATGTATCGCCGTTTGGGTTTAGAACCGCGGACCTTTAAATTATAACGCGCTAAAATGTAAATACTGTTGAACAAAGGAGAAGCATGGTGGCATTAAATGTCGGGCAAGATTTTAAAAAAAGATGGTTAAATGCGCCTGAAGCTGTCCGTCATGCCTATCAACAGGATCTGGCACGTATTTGCGACCTATTAGAACCCCAAACCCCTATTCAGCTTTGGGTTTTAAATGACGAAAAAGCGCAGTTAGAATCGCAGCAAAAAATTGAACAAGCTTACGCGGACCTTAAGGCAGAGCTTATTGAGCAAGCACGTATCCGTCGTCAGCTCGCTTTAGAAAAAGCACTTGCTGACAAACGTGCATCAGAAGCTGCTTATGCTGCGGAGTTGCAAGCAGACGAAGTTCGCAAGTTTAATGAACAGACTGAAACATTACAGATATTACGTAGTCATTTAGAACAAGAAGTTGCAGAACAAACTGCACGTTATCAGAAAAACCCTGAAACACCAGCAGTCAATTACTCTGCTGGCGTAAAACTTAGTATTACCGATGATCAAATCTTATCTGAGCTTGAAAGTTTACGCATTCGTTTAGAACTTGAAGCTGAAAACCTAATTGAAGAGTCTGTAACGGCTTTCCGAGCCAAACTACATTCGGCAGCTCAAGAAGAAATTGAATACATTTTAAAGAACTCTAAGTTTTCTGATGAAAAAATAGAGAAGTAAAGTTTTTAAAACTTCTTCTGTCATAAAACTGACACCTATATGTCACAAAATAGACATAAATATTATTCTTGTAGATCAATTGATTATGAGAATAGAAAGTAGCGATTTTAAGATAATTAATGAGGGTAAGAAATGGACATTCCACATCAGATTTCAAAGCAACTTGAGCAGCTTAATCAGGGTGAGCAATGGACATTTTCAGCACAAGAACTTTATATGAGTCATAACGACTTTAATTCGCTTTCAATTTTGCTGACACGAGCGTCGGAAAAAGGTGAGTTTTCAATTACACGTACTCAGCATACTAAACCATGGGTCGGCACACATTCGGTTACTCTGACTAAGCATTAATTTTTAAAAATAAAAAAACCGGAACATATGTCCGGTTTTTTATTTTGATGATCTGGCTTTTATTTTAAAAAACCATTTTCAGCTAAAAAAGCCATACTAATATTTGACTCAGTTTTTTGCTCAGCTGCTTTATCACCTAGCAATAAACGCTCGATATAACGCGCCAACACGTCGACTTCAAGGTTGACCTTACTGCCTACTTGCCACGTTCCAATATTGGTACGTTCTGCAGTATGCGGAATCAAATTCAAGCTTAAAATATTTCCACGCAAGTGGTTAATCGTTAAGCTAATTCCGTCAACGGTTACAGAGCCTTTTTCCGCCAAATATTTAGCAAGTTCTGTCGGTGCTGTAACTTCATAATAGATTGAACGAGCATCTTCACGCACTACGGTAATTTCACCTACGCCATCAACGTGACCACTTACAATGTGCCCACCAAAGCGCGTTGTCGGTAACATTGCCTTTTCAACATTGACACGTTGCCCAACTTTCCAGTTACCTAAAGTCGTTCGATTTAAACTTTCACGAGAAACATCTGCCGCGTACCAGTTATCGCCCCATTCAATCACTGTAAGACAAATACCATTGGTTGCAATCGAATCACCCAAATGTACATCAGACATATCCAGATCAGTCTGAATACGTAGACGTACATCACCACCTACACTTTGCAGGCTTTCAACTTTACCTAAACTTTCAATAATGCCTGTAAACATGGCTCAATCTCCAAATCTTTTTACACTGCTTAAATTGCAGCGCTTACCAAAGTGCGAGCTGTGTACTATTGCCTGAGGTATCTACACCACCTAGCTCGGCGAAGTGGTAAAGCTGGCCTAATAACTGACGTAATGGTGGTCCTGACTTAGCATGAGTATCAGTAATCACAATAAACTCAAGCACGCGTGCACGTTCAGACTGTCGTTGTTTACTCACTCGATAACGCGGAACATCTTGTGTTAACAAGGTCACTTTGCCTCGTTCCAGATTGGCCATAAGTAAATCTTTCGGTTCGATATTACCATCAGTTGAATAGCTGGTCAGAATATAGCGCGCATTGATCGTTGAGAGTAATTTCTCATATGCATCTTTTGCATGTTTAGAAGAGTTATATGGACTCGGACGCTCTTTACGCCATGCTCTATCAATACCACTCTTATAACCTTTCGTATCTGGTGAAGGTAAATCCACCTGATCCCATAAAGTTAATGCATTTAAAACGTGGTAATTACTACTATATGCGTGCTGATTATATGGTGGATCAAGATAGGCAACATCAACCTCAAAACCACTCATTTGATTTGCTAGATGTTGTGAATCTACACACCACATTTCAGCAGCCGGACGTTTGCGATCACCAATCTCACAAAAACGGCTCGGTGTTAACCAAAGTAATGATTCAATTCGTTCTAACGCAGTTTGAGTACGTCCGCCCCACCCTTGGTGGAAGCTTTTAAATACACCACTCGTGTTACTGACAAAACTAGCTGAATAGAGCAATGGCGCAAGTAAAGCACTCATCTCTACATCATTAATTGCACCTTGTGCCTGCCATGTTGCAATCTGCTGACGAATTGCATCGATACGCATACCGTTACGACGTTTAAAGAATAAACGGTCACGAGTTGGATCGTATACATCATCGTTACGTGGGCAAAGGTTATGCGTTACCCAACCTTTAACTTCAGGTAAGCGATTTAAATAATCGATTGCCTTTTGATAGCCACCTAATTCTTTAAAAGCAGGTGCATCTACACAGGCTAAAATCGCATGATTTAAAGCATGACTATAAGGTTCCCAGTCATTCGCAATCACACGATAACCATTTTGACGTGCTAAACGAGATACGACGCCACTGCCGGCAAAGAAATCGGCAAAAATCGGTGGATTCTTTTTCTTGCTATTCAGTGTCCCTGTAATTTCAAGGGCTTCTAAAATTAGATGGAGCAATCGGCGCTTGTTACCCAAGTACGGCACAAGCTGATGGAAAAGATATTCGTCTGTCGTACGGGCTGCATGACGACGTTTGTGATAAACCGAAGGCTCTGAATTCATACTTTCTCTTGCGTAGGGATTAACCTTAAGCGTATATCTTGATCAATTTGTGTCACATCAAGAAGTGTAAAACGAAGTTGCTCTGCCATATATTCAAACTCTGCATTGAACATGGCCCTTGCACTTTTCCCCAATAAGGTCGGGGCAATATAACTGATCAATTCGTCCACCAAACCTTCTTGCAAAAAGGCAGTAGACAATGTTGCGCCAGCTTCAACCAACACATCATAAATTTGATGTTGCTTAGATAGGGTCTGTAACAGCATTTTTAAAGGCTGAATTTCTAATTGTATCACGCCTAAATCAGCAAGTTCTTGACGATACGGCCCCATTACCATCACAGTTTCAGGATTCTCTAAGATCTTAGCGTTAAATGGTAAACGTCCTTGGCGATCTAAAACAACACGTTTTGGCTGAGCAACTGTCTCGATATCAAAATTATTGAGTGAACGCACATTAAGCTGACAATCATCTGCAATCACAGTTTCAATACCTGTAATCACTGCTCCAGAAATGGCACGCCAATGTTGTACATCTTGGCGCGCAGCCGAACCGGTAATCCACTTCGACTCACCTGATGCCATTGCAGTACGCCCATCTAAACTTGAGGCTACCTTTAAACGTACATAAGGCAAGCCTGTAGACATTGCCTTTAAAAAACCTTGATTAAGTTTTGATGCTAAATCTTCGCAAATGCCAACTTCTACTTCAATTCCGGCATTTTTCAAAATCTGAACACCCTTACCCGCCACCAATGGATTTGGATCAGGACAAGCAACCACTACTTTTTTAACTTGAGCTTTCACCAATGCTTCGGCACAAGGAGGGGTTCTGCCATAATGCGCACATGGTTCAAGTGTGACATAAGCCGTTGCACCTTCTGCATGTTCACCCGCCTCACGTAAGGCAAAAACTTCAGCGTGTGGCTGACCTGCTTTAGGATGAAAGCCTTGTCCAATTAACTGATCATCTTTGACAATCACACAACCAACATTTGGATTAGGCTTTGTCGAATATAGTCCTCGTTTGGCGAGTTCAATAGCTTGCTGCATCCAATACTGGTCTTGTTTCAACTCAGACATAAAAATCTCAAATGATTAGTGTTCACGTTGTTGCATTTGCTCAATTTGACGGCGAAACGCTTCAACATCCTGAAAATCTTGATAGACAGAAGCAAATCGGACGTAAGCAACATGGTCAAGGGCAAATAAAGATTGCATGACAATTTCGCCAATTGTTCTAGATTTCACATCACGCTCACCTAAACGGCGAATCTGCAACTGAATATCACTTAAAACTGTTTCGATCTGCTCTTGTGTGACCGGACGTTTTTGCAAAGCATGCATTAACGAACGACGCAATTTGGCCTCATCGAAAGGTTCATTTTTTCCATTCGATTTGATCACACGGGGCATTACCACTTCATAGCTTTCAAAAGTGGTAAAACGTTCACCGCAACTTACACACTCACGACGTCGACGAATCTGACAGCCTTCGGCGGCTAAACGTGAATCGATGACTTTACTATCTGCGGCGTTGCAAAATGGACAATGCATAGCGGATTTATAGGGTCGATTACTTTGACCTAGTGTAGCAAAATTTCTACACTTACAGAACCAGCATTCTATAAGACAAAAAAACAGTCCGAAGACTGTTTTTTGATTGGAATATATTACGAATTATTCGATACGTTCGCCATGTTGGCTTAAATCCAGACCCATGCGTTCATCATCAGCATTCACACGAATACCAATCACAAGATCAATCACTTTAAGAATAATGAAAGTCGCGATACCGCTGTAAACCATGGTTGCCAATACGCCTTCAACTTGTACCCATAATTGGCCAGCGAATGTTGGAGCTAATGCAACGTTGGCTGCTTTAATAATTTCGTCACTGTAGAATACGCCAGTTAAAATCGCACCGACAATACCACCTACCGCATGCAAACCAAACGCATCCAAAGCATCATCGGCTTTAAGTAAGCGTTTAAGTGCTGTAATACCCCAGAAGCACACTACGCCACCAATAAGGCCCATCACTAAAGCACCGCCTACCCCAACAAAACCTGCTGCTGGTGTAATCACAACTAAGCCAGCTACCGCACCAGAAGCACCACCTAATACAGATGCTTTACCACGGATCATACGTTCAACAACTAACCAAGAGAATGCAGCAGCGGCAGCAGCAACTTGAGTCACTAAAATTGCCATACTTGCACGAGCACCAGCGCCTAGAGCACTACCACCGTTAAAGCCGAACCAACCCACCCAAAGTAAGCTTGCACCCACTACAGTTAAAGTCAGGTTATGCGGAGCCATAGATTCGCGGCCAAGGCCAATACGTTTTCCAAGCATGTAAGCAGCAACTAGACCTGCAACACCTGAGTTGATATGTACAACTGTACCACCAGCAAAATCTAATGCGCCTGCTTTAAATAACCAGCCATCTGCAGCCCACACCCAGTGGGTAATTGGTGCGTAAACAACGAGCACCCAAACTGCAATAAACACCATGAAAGCTGAATATTTCATACGGTCTGCAATAGAACCGCTAAGGATCGCCACTGTAATAATGGCAAAAGTCATTTGGAAAATAACAAAGAGACTTTCAGGAATTGTCCCACTTAATGCATCAAACGCTACCCCGTTTAGCATTGCTTTAGACAAATCACCAAAAAATGCACCTGTGCCAGAGAACGCGATTGAGTAACCAGCAATCACCCACAGCAAACTTACCAAGATTGCAGCTGAAAGGCTGAACATCATCGTACTGAGTACATTTTTTTTACGTACCATACCGCCGTAGAATAATGCCAATCCCGGAATGGTCATTAATAGAACCAATGCGGTTGAAACTAAAATCCAAGAGGTATCACCCGTATCAAGCGTAGGTGTCGGTGCTGGAGCTGCTGGAGTTTCAGCAACTGGTGCTTCTGCAGTAGTAGTTGCAGTAGCTGGAGATGTTGATGCAGCCGCAACTTCCGATGTTGGCGTTGTTACAGCTTCTTCTGCCCAAACGGCAGTACCACCCAAAAGAGCGCCTGATAGACTGAGCGCCATAAGCATTTTTTTCATTCGTGTCCCCCAACCTCATTTGCGAGTTATTTTCTACTCAGCAAGCTTTGTGCCAATTTAGACAGCATCCGGTCCAGTTTCACCCGTACGGATACGGATTACTTGTTCCAGGTTAGTCACAAAAATCTTACCATCGCCGATTTTTCCAGTGCTTGCGACACGTGTAATTGATTCAATTACTGCGTCGACCATTTCATCACTAATCGCAATCTCGATTTTTACTTTAGGTAAGAAATCAACCACATACTCCGCGCCACGGTAGAGTTCAGTATGCCCTTTTTGACGACCAAAACCTTTAACTTCAGTTACGGTAATCCCTTGTACACCAATGTCAGAGAGTGCTTCACGCACGTCATCCAATTTAAACGGTTTTACAATTGCAGTTACAAGCTTCATGTTTGTTTCCTTCGGCTTCTTTTCACCAGTAAGGTTTTATGTTCAATTTTCATGCCAATATTTCAAAGGTTGAGGGAAATGAATCTTTTGCATGAACTTTCTTTATAACCTATTTAGTGAGCAAGATGTAGATGAGCTATCAAAAATAAAATGAATTTTCAGTAGTGTTATATGCTGATTTAATGATCTATTTGCACTAAAAAAATTGAAACCTATATCCAGCGCTTAAGCAGTGTTAAACTGTAAAGCATAAGGTAATACAACACTTTGGATATTTCATGCTAGAAACTTTGCTACAGGCCATTCTGGAACAAATTGATGAGCCTAAAAAAGATTTGGAAAAAAATTTACGTGCATTATTAAATGAAGCGGTCGAAAAGTTGGATCTTGTTTCCAAACAAGAGATCGACCGTCAAAAGACTGCACTTCAGTCAGCCAATCAACGTTTAGAAGAGCTACAAAAACAAGTAAGTTTGTTAGAAGAAACTTTAAAGAATAAAAAATAAGCACCAACGTAGCGCATTTATACTTTACAACGATTAAAAATGAAGCACCATAATGGAACAATAAGATGTCTTTTTCTAAAATTTATACACGGGGACTTTTAGGTTTACATGCACCTCTGATTGAGGTTGAGGTACATGTGAGTCAAGGCTTACCTTCTCTTACTATTGTCGGCCTAGCAGAGGCAGCGGTAAGAGAAAGTAAAGACCGGGTTCGCTCAGCCATTATTAACAGTGGATTTCAATTTCCAACAAAACGGCTGACCATTAATCTTGCACCAGCAGATTTGCCCAAAGATGGTTCACGTCTAGATTTACCTATTGCTATAGGTATTTTAATTGCATCTGGCCAGCTCCCAGAAAACTGTGCCGAAGATTTTGAATTAATTGGTGAATTAGCTTTAGATGGCCATGTAAGACCAGTGTCAGGTACTTTAACTTTGGCAATGGCGTGTCAACAGGCCAAGCATAAAATGCTTTTACCTCTCGATAATAGTCAGGATATTAGCCATTTACCGAATCTTGAATGTTATCCAGTGAGCCATTTAAAAGAAGTCTGTGATCACTTCTTGGGCATGAAATCACTATCTTCGATTGAACCTGCAACTACCTCAAACCAAATGCCTTATAAATTTGATCTGGCAGATGTCAAAGGTCAGCTACGTCCACGTCGCGCACTAGAAATTGCCGCCGCAGGCGGGCACTCGCTGCTCTTTAAAGGACCACCAGGTACAGGTAAGACTTTACTTGCTTCACGTCTTCCTTCAATTTTGCCACCGCTTTCTAATCAGGAAACGCTTGAAGTCGCGAGTATTTATTCTATTTCAAATACACCGCATACCTTTGGTCAGCGTCCATTTCGCGCGCCCCACCATACAGCATCAGCCATTGCACTAGTTGGGGGCGGTTCCCATCCTAAACCAGGTGAAATTACCTTATCTCATTTAGGCGTTTTGTTTTTAGATGAACTCCCCGAGTTTGACAGAAAAGTTCTAGAAGTCTTACGTCAGCCGCTTGAGTCAAAAGAAATCATTATTTCACGTGCAGCTCGGCAAATTACTTATCCTGCAAACTTTCAGCTCATTGCAGCAATGAACCCTTGTCCATGTGGTTATGCGTTTAATCAAGACAGCCGTTGCCAATGTTCGCCAGAGAGTATCAAGCGCTATCAAAACCGTATATCGGGACCATTACTTGACCGTATCGATTTACATATTGATGTACCGCCTTTAAAAGCTCAAGAACTGCAAGATCCAACGCCTGCTGAAGACTCTACGGCTGTAAGACAGCGTGTGATTTATGCTTATGAACAACAAATGCAAAGACAAGATTGTTTAAATCAAGCACTTTCACCGAAACAACTTGAGCAATATGCTGTACTTGATAGTACTTCTCAACGAATGATTGAAATGGCTCAACAACGTTTGAATCTGTCGGCTCGTGCTTATCATCGTGTTTTACGGGTTGCTCGTACCATTGCCGATTTGGCGCAAAGTGAGATGATCCAAAGTCCTCATCTTACAGAAGCGCTCTCTTATCGAGGCAATCATTCTTAAAATAAAAACAGCGGATTATGAGTCCGCTTTTTTAATATTTATAGAAGTTATTAATAAGAGAATTTATTACTCCCTATGTATTAATAGAAGTAAAGAGGATGCTATGAAAATTTTGGCTATCTCAGGTAGTGCAAGAAAAGAATTTACAAATACTGCTCTATTAAGAGCAATGAAGGATATAGCACCGTCCGACATTGAATTGACAGTTTTTGATCATATTAATAATCTGCCTGTCTTTTCTCCAGATAATGAAGGAGAAAAAACGCCTACTGTAGTGGAAGATTTCATCAAATCTGTTTCTGATGCAGATGGCATTATCATCTCAAGTCCAGAATATATCCGTTGTATTCCAGGTGGTCTCAAGAATGCAATTGATTGGATGGTTTCCCGTACCGAAATTATAGATATACCTATTGTCCTGGTTCATGCATCTAGCCGCGGCGACGACATGCTAGTTTCTTTAAGAAGAGTATTGTCGACTGTTAGTAGCAATTTCTTTGAAGATTTATTTTTAAGGATTTCTCTCATCGGCAAATCTCCTGAACAAATTAGCGAGATGCTACAAACCGAAAAATATAAGTCACAAATTACTCCCTTTCTGCTTACCTTTGTCTCAGAGATTCAAAAATGTAGAAATGAATTAGAGTGAACTTTCTTAAAATAAAACAGCGGATTATGAGTCCGCTGTTTTTTTATTAAGAGCTTCATTTAAAGTCTCAATTAAGCAAGTAATTTCTTTCTCTGATAAAGCCGCAAAGCCAAACCGGATACAATGATTAGTACATTCTTCCTGTTTAAACTTATGCTCTGTATCAATGTTAAGTTCTTTTAATTTTATAAGCTGATCTTGAGTAAATGCTTTCTGGAATTTCACCCACAAAGCCATTCCCCCAGCGGGTGGCTGTATATGAACACTCTCTGCAAAAATTCGATGGAACTCAGTTAATGCATGGTCTCGGCGTAGCTGATATATCTTTTTCATTTTGCGGATATGCCGCTTGATTTCCCCTCGCTGCATTAAATCTGCTAAAGCAAGTTCCGTAATGTTATTGCCTTGCCGATCAATCAATAGAATATCTTCTGTAATCGATTGAATGATTATTGACGATGCCACGACGTATCCCAAGCGAATACCGGGTGCAAAGACCTTTGATAATGAGCCCACATGAATGACTAACTCAGAATGAGGCAAACTTGCTAAGGGTGGCATAGGCCGACTGTCATAGTGGAATTCGTGGTCATAGTCGTCTTCAATAATATAAACCCCCCATTTTTTTGAAAACTCCAAGAGTTGAAGACGACGACTCATTGGCATCGTTACAGTTGTAGGATATTGATGATGCGGAGTTGTATAAATGGCAGCTACAGAATGCTCTTGTAAAATCCGTTCTAAATCTTCAATGACAATACCTTGTTCATCTAATTTGACAGAAACCACTTGAAAGCCATTTGATTGAAATGCTTTAAAAGCAGATGGATAATACAATTCCTCAATAACGATAACACCCTGCCGATTGGGTAATGCTCGAGAGGCAAGAAAAATTCCCATCTGGCTACCACGTACAATACAAATCTCATCTTCAGCAACATTCATAAAACGTTCCATTGACAACATTTGTTGTAAAGCCTGTCTTAGCTCAACCATACCTCGTGGGTCACCATATCCCATGTACTGGTTTTGCGTAATTTTAATCAGTGCATGCCGATATGCCCGCGAAAATAGTTCGTAGGGAATAAGCCGTGGATCTGGCACACCATCGTTATGTGGGCGTTGGATCACTTCTTGAGTGATTGGTTTATCATTAACTGTTCGCTCAGATACTGGCTCTATTTGAAGCTGTTTTTCCGGCAAAACATCCGCCACAAATGTGCCTTTTCGGGGACGGGTCACAAGCCATCCTTGTGCCTCTAACTCTTCATATACTGCTTGTACAGTTTTTCGATTAATTCCTAGTTCTTTTGACAGGCTACGAGACCCCGGCAGCATCGTCCCCTGCACTAAACGGCCACATAAAATTTCCTGACTAATCAAGTTAGTCAGTTTTAGAAAAACCGTTTTTTCTTCTCTTTCATCGATACGAAAATTTACTTGCCAAGGTCTTAGCATATTCGCCCCATCTGGACCATATAACTTATAAAAACTGGATGTATTGATTCATCCAGCTATTTTCTATTCTGCCTTCACCTACTTAATTTGGTCAACTGGACTGGAGAAGAGATGAAGACTGCTACTGTAAACAAACAAGACCTGATGCAACATGCACAGCAAGACATGCAAAAGTGGATTAGCGACTCAGATTTAACTGATCGTCAAAAGCTTGCACTCACTTGTCGTATTTTATTTGACCATGGCCATGATGCTGGTTTAGCAGGCCAAATTACCTGCCGTAGTGAAAATAAAGAGTCCTTTATTACCCAACGTTTTGGTTTAGGTTTTGATGAAATTACTGCCTCAAACTTACTTGAGGTGAGTCAAGATTTAGAACCCATCAATCAAGAAGGAATGGCAAACCCAGCCAATCGTTTTCACACATGGATTTATAAAGAACATCCAGAAGTGAACTGCATTATCCATACTCATCCTACCTATGTAGCAGCCCTATCGATGCTACAGGTTCCACTTATGATTTCCCAAATGGACGTTTGTGCACTTTACGAAGACTGCTCATTTGTAGGTCATTGGCCGGGTGTTCCTGTAGGCAACGAAGAAGGTATTTTGATTTCTTCTGCGCTTGGTAAAAACCGCGCTGTTTTGCTGTCTCATCATGGTCAATTGGTCACAGGAAAAACCATTGAAGAAGCATGTAACTTGGCGCTTTTAATTGAACGAGCAGCTCAACTGCAACTGCTAGCCATGTCTGCCGGACAAATTCAGCCGATCCCACATGATTTAGCCACAGAAGCTCATGATTGGGTATCTACCGATAAACGCAACAAAGTGAACTTTGCCTACTACGCACGTAAAGCTTTGAAAAAACATTCTGACTGTATTTAAAAAGAGACTTCCACCATGAAACTAAACGGCATTATTGGCTACCCTGTTACCCCATTTTCTGATGACAACACCATTAATCTTCCTGTTTTGAAACAAATGCTGGATATGCTTATTGAAAACGGCTGCGATGCGATTGCGCCTTTAGGCAGTACAGGTGAAAGCGCTTATCTTGAATGGGATGAATGGTGCTTAGTCGCGAAAACTTCAATTGAAAGTATTAATAAACGCGTGCCCGTCATTATTGGAATTTCAGAACTCACGACGGATCAAGCCATCAAAAAGGCGCAAATCGCGCAAAGCTACGGTGCAGATGCACTCATGGTGATTCCTATATCTTATTGGAAGCTAAGAGACCAAGAGATTTTTGAATATTATCAAGCAATTGCCAAAGAAACCACACTACCAATTATGATTTATAACAACCCCGCGACTAGCGGTGTTGATATGTCTCCAGAGTTAATTGTGCGTATGTTTAATAGCATTGCAAATATTACGATGGTGAAAGAAAGTAGCGGTGATATTCAGCGCATGCATAAGATTTATGAGCTATCAAAAGGAGAACTCCCATTTTATAACGGGTGTAACCCTCTAGCTTTAGAGGCTTTATGTGCTGGAGCAAGCGGTTGGTGTACAGCAGCACCAAACCTATTAGGTCAACGACCTCAACAGCTTATTGAACATATAAAAAATGGTGAGTTAGAACAAGCCCAAAATTCATTTTATCAGCAACTTCCTTTACTACGCTTTATTGTAAATGGTGGTTTACCTAAAACGATTAAAGCTGGTTTACAACTAAAAGGTGTCTCTGCGGGCTTACCACGCAAGCCATTATCTAAAGCTACGGATATTGAGCTTAACCAGTTAAAACAGCTACTTTCTGAAATAGAAAACTAATAAAAAAGCGGGTTACTCACCCGCTTTTTTAAAACTCAAACTTAGAATGTTTTAGTTAAACTAAACACCAAGCCCGTGTCATAAGGTTTCTTACCAGCATCAGTCATACCAGAAGTACTAATGTCTGTACCAACAACATCTAGCTCAGCAACAATACCCAAGATGTTATAGTTGACGCCAACTTTATAATCGATATAGCTATCGTCTTCACCTGGCCCACCCGCAACTACAAGTAAAGAATCTTTGTTTTTGAGTTTGTTATAACCAACTGAAGCAAGTCCAGTAAATCCTGTGTCTGCAATTGGTGCTGAATAACCGACGTTGAAATACCAGAACTCATCAGAGTGGCCCCAGTAATCATCTGAATAGCTTACGCCCACACTAAGTGCATCACCTTTAAATAAAGAGTCTGCAAACGTTAATTTTCCGTAAAATTCGGTGAAGTCGAAGCCAGTATCACCATTGTATGGGTTAGTAAATTTTGAGTCAGAACCAATGTATCCATAATGAATTACACCCACATCATAAGTTGGTGCAAGCGTATCAGACAATTTTAACGTATTTGTATAACCTAAAGAGATATCGGTTTCAGTTGAAACGCCAGGTGTATTAAAGTCTACGCTTGACCCCCAAAGCGCAACATAAGCACCTGACTTATGAGAAAAAGTGAACCCACCTTGAATAGCTGGGTTATTTGACGATTGGGTAACACCACGGAAACGGTAGTCTGTGGTCGCTGCCACACTACCTGTTGCCGTGATTCCATAAAAAGATGGAGCATCTTCAGCCATAGCCATAGTTGACCCTGCTGCAAAGATACCAAGAGTTACTGCCTTAAGTGCAAATTTCATCATTTTGATCTCCCCCACAATGAACGCACGATTTATAGGAATTAAACAAATTGTGTTACTTGAGCTTTAGCAATTGCTGTGCCAAGTACAAATTTGCTATCAGTGCTCTTCATTAATTTTGAGATCAAACTCACTTTATTATAAAATTGCTGTGTAATTTTTATAAAAATATATCTATATAAAACATAGTGATAAAATAAAATTCTTATGCGATAAAAAATACTAAACATACGAGAACCCCTTATCGGAAATTAATGAGCGAGGCGTGAAGTATTCATTTGTTGCACATAAATTTTCTATTTAAACTTAGAAGCGAGATATAAAAAGTATGTAAATTTCTGGAGGACAGTGCTTGTAATGATCTGTGATTGCGCATTTCTACTCATTGGATTTGTTTATTTATTCCTTGTTTAAAGTAGATGTACTATTTTGGATCTTTTTTAAGCAATAATATGGATAAAAAGAGTAGTGCACAAAATATAAGCAAGTTATTGCACTAAATTTGATCAACCTAAACATATTTTGTTAACCGCCTGTAGTGATCTATTTTTGTACATTCCATTTTTTAAAATAACGTTATATAGTAACAATTTAAAGGGTATAAAAATAAAAGTGATGAAAAAAGAAACTTAAAATAAGATTAAAAAGTAAACATATCCAACAAAAAAGAGTAAAAAATGAACACAAGAATCAACTATTTTTTTAACTTTAAATACAAAATAAATGGTAAAAATCCACTAAAAATTAAATTACTTTTTTTATTTTAAACAATAAATTAAGTATAAAAGACGAATTATAAATTTATTAAATAACCCCTACCACATTAATCAAATCCTGCATAGCATATATAAAATAAAATGAACAAAAATATATCTTTTTTACAGATTACTTATACAATTGATGGAAATCCTAGGCCCTGAACAATAACAAGGCACAGGATTTATCGTTTTTATGAGGTTCTTTAAATATGCTAAAAGCACAAAAACTTACATTAGCAGTTCTCATTTCTGCGGCAATAATTTCCTCAGCTCAGGCAAGTGAGCAAAGTGAGGCAAAAGGATTTGTTGAAGATGCGAACGGTTCTATTCTCTTCCGTACAGGTTACATCAGCCGTGACAAAAAAAATGGCGTAGATGACACCAGTTCATTTGCTCAAACAGCAATCGTAAATATTGATTCTGGCTTTACCCCTGGTATTGTTGGCTTCGGTGTAGGCGTTGTTGGTGATGGTTCATTTAAAATCGGCGAAAATAATAACGCTGGTAATAACATGATTCCAAAACACAACGATGGTTCAGCTTATGACCATTGGGCTCGTGGTGGTGGTAACGTAAAAGCGCGTTTCTCGAACACAACAGTACGTTACGGTACTCAAGTACTCGACCTACCTGTTCTTGCAAGTAACACAGCACGTTTAGTACCTGAATACTTTACTGGTACATTATTAACCAGCCATGAAATTAAAGATTTAGAAGTGATTGCTGGTAAATTCACTAAAAACCAATATTCGGACCAAGTGAACACAGATGGCCGTAATCTTGATCGTGCAATTGTTTGGGGTGCTAAATACAAGTTTGATGATAATTTAAATGCATCTTACTATGGTTTAGATAGTAAAGATAAACTTGAACGTCACTACGTTAATGTAAACTATAAACAACCATTGGCTAATGACAGCTCATTAACTTACGATTTCAGTGGTTATCATACTAAGTTTGATGAAGGTGCTTCTACTTATTCACAAACTACTGATGACCTATCTAATCGTAAAAACAATATTTGGGCAATATCTACAGCCTATAATACTGGTCCACATAACATCATGGTTGCTTACCAACAAAACAGTGGTAATGTCGGTTATGACTATGGTGAAAATGCTGACGGCGGTCAAAGTATTTATTTGCCAAACTCTTACCTGTCTGATTTCATCGGTAACGATGAAAAATCTGCTCAAATTCAGTACAGTCTTGACTTTGGTAAATTAGGTGTATTACCTGGTCTGAACTGGACAACTGCATTTGTATATGGTTGGGACATCAAAGTTAAAGGCTTAACTGATGATGCTGAGGAACGTGAGTTCTTTAACCAAGTGAAATATACAGTTCAAAGTGGTTTTGCTAAAGATACAAGCCTTCGTATTCGTAACTCATACTACCGTGCAAGCGATGCTTATCAAACCAATGCTTACATCGGTGATACGAACGAATGGCGTATCTTCCTTGATATTCCTGTGAAATTATTCTAATTCACAAATCTATCAAGCATAAAAAACCTACGTCTGGCAACAGATGTAGGTTTTTTATTAAGCTCAAAATATCAATTCAGATATTCTAAGCTTATCAATTAAAGCTTATTTAGCAGCTTCAATTGCTTTTAATACTTCTGCTTTAGCAACATCAGCACCTTCCCAACCACTGATTTTTACCCACTTACCTGGTTCTAAATCTTTATAGTGACTGAAGAAATGCTCAACTTGGCTAATCAATAACGGAGGAAGATCTGTATATTCCTTCACGTCTTTGTAAAGTGGAGATAATTTTTCGTGTGGAACAGCGATTAATTTCGCATCAATACCACCGTCATCTTCCATGTTTAATTTGCCCACTGGACGGCAACGAATTACAGAACCAGCAGCAACAGGATGTGGAGTTACAACAAGTACGTCTAATGGGTCGCCATCTTCAGACAAAGTATTTGGAACATAGCCATAGTTCGCTGGATAGAACATTGCTGTACCCATGAAACGGTCTACAAACAATGCATCAGAATCTTTATCGATTTCATATTTAATTGGTGCTGCATTTGCAGGAATTTCAATGATGACATAGATGTCATTTGGCGCATCTTTACCTGCTGGGATATTGCTGTAACTCATATCAATACTCTTTCGTTATGAAGTCAGATGTAAAATCCACTCGATTATAGCGTGGATATCATCAAAATGATGCCGATTATACAATGGGCACACGCGAAAGTTGATATGAATGATGACAGAATGACACTCAAGTCAGTTTAATCGTGACCACTAATAGAAAGATTGGACACAATATCGATAAGAACCAAACAATCGAGCGTAAAGTTGCCCAGTTAGTTAAATAGCAAATGCCATAAATAACTCTTAAAATAATATATGCCCAGCCTAATCTCAGAATAAAATATTCCGGAACAACCATATACTCAGCCATTAAAATAGCAGTTAAGAATAAAGGTAGGCTTTCAAAGCTATTTTGTTGTACGGCATTAGCGCGAGCAGCAAGGCCTGTTGTTTTGGCCAAAAAAGCTCTCGGATTTTGATTATCGACGGGCTGAAAACCACCTGTAAATTTTGCAATTACGGTAAATGCGTATGGCAGCAAACATGCCACTAAAATAATATAGATAATGCCGCTGATGCCCTGCATAGTGCCATCCATCACTGAAAATACTGTTGATCATGCTATCATAACATTGCGTTTTTACCTGAAATTTTATGCAATCACTTGTCATCACTGATTAATAGGGCCATGTATGCAACAACCTGATCAAAAAGAATTGTTTGACGTCTTAGAGAAGCAAAAACAAAATCAACTTCAGGTAGACCGTATATTAAAAATCGTACTTCCTATTGTGGCTTTTTTATTGAGTGTGATTTGTGCAAATCTAAATTGGCAATCGACACTGGGCACCTTTGTTATTTTAACAATTACTTTTATTGCAGTCGGTATTAAACGGCTTCCTTTATGGCATTGGTTAATTGTGATTACCCTATATTGCCTAGCAGATAATTATTTAAGTTATGGTCAGCTCGATTTAACTCATTTGCGTTTGCAATTGGGCACAATGCTAGTTTTTGTTGGGATGGTAGGAATTGGTCGTCCTTACATAGACCGCTGGTTTATGAAGAGCCACAACAAAGTGTAAAAACAAAAAAAGCGCCCTAAGGCGCTTTTTTATTAACTTTTTAGGCTGGCTTACGTAAGTCCTTACGTAAGATTTTGCCTACGTTTGATTTAGGTAATTCATCCATAAACTCAACATAACGAGGGCGTTTATAACCTGTTAAGTTTTCTTTAGCAAAGTTCAAAATTTCTTCAGTCGTTAAGCTTTGATCTTTTTTCACGATAAAGAGTTTTGGCACTTCACCTGATTTTTCATCAGGAACACCAATTGCTGCAACTTCCAATACTTTTGGATGTTTAGCAATAACTTCTTCGATTTCGCTTGGATAAACGTTAAAGCCAGAAACCAAAATCATATCTTTTTTACGGTCTACAATTTTAGTATATCCACGGCTATCCATAACACCGATATCACCCGTACGGAAGAAACCGTCTGCAGTCATGACTTTCGCAGTCTCATCAGGACGCTTCCAATAGCCTTTCATGACTTGAGGACCACGAATAGAGATTTCACCTTGCTCACCTAAGGCAACTTCTTTACCGTCATCATCTAAAATAGCAACTTCTGTTAAAGGTAATGGAATACCAATTGTGCCGCTAAATTCAGTAGATGCAGGAGGATTTGCAGTCGCTACAGGAGAAGTCTCAGACAAACCATAACCTTCAATAATGGTTGTACCAGTAATCTTCTTCCACGCTTCTGCTGTAGAAGGTAGAACTGCCATACCACCGCCCATCGCCATTTTTAAATTGCTATGGTCAAGTTGTTTAAATTCTTCATTGTTTACTAAAGCATTAAATAATGTATTTACTGCTGGGAAGAATGATGGCTGATATTTACGTAATTCATTAATTACCGCTGGTAAATCACGTGGGTTCGGAATCAAGATATTTGCCTGACCTTTATACATACCGTACATCGCGCAAACCATGAACGCAAAAATATGATAAAGCGGTAATGCGCAAACAATACGGTCGCCTTTAGCACCATCATTTGCACCAAATTTACTTTGGAAGATACCATCACACTGTAAAAGGTTAGCAACCAAATTAAGATGTGTTAATTCCGCACCTTTTGAAACACCTGTAGTACCACCCGTATATTGAAGCACGGCAGTATCACTTAAAGTTAAATTTGGACGCTTATAATTACTCGGACTTACTTTATTTAATGCTGTATTAAATTTAACGTACCCAGGAATATTCCAAGCAGGAATTTGCTTACGTACTTTACGTAATACAAAATTTACTAATGTACCTTTAAGCGTACCAAGCATATCTCCTACTGTTGCAACTACAACATGCTTCACAGGAGTTTTACCTAAAATGCTTTGGTAAACACTGGCAAAGTTTTCGATAATCACGAGTACTTCTGCACCTGAGTCATTTAATTGATGCTCAAGCTCACGCGCAGTATAAAGTGGGTTTACATTCACCAACACTAAGCCTGCACGTAACACAGCTAATGCAACTACAGGATATTGCAATACGTTCGGCATCATCACTGCCACACGAGTTCCCTTTGCTAACCCCAAATTTTGCAAATAGGTCGCGAACTTACGGCTTGCAAGTTCCAACTCGTTAAATGACATCGCTTTATCCATAAAGATAAAGGCATCACGAGAACCAAATTTTTGGAAATTACTCTCAAAAATATCAACAAGAGAGGTATTTTCCGCAGGCAATGCTACTGTTTCTGGAATCCCTGTTTTTTGGTATTCTGCAAACCAAATCTTTTCCATAATGCCATTATCTCCGATTCGTAATCCTTAGTAATAACTGTTATTCAATGCCCCAGCTATTCTTTAGCTTCTTGGTGCCAGAACATATTTAAAACTTATTGGCACATTCATGACACTTTCGAACAAGATTATGAGACAGAAGTTTTGACAATTTGACCCTGCCAAATTTTTTGCATGGAGTACAAATTGCGTACTCCAAATTGCTGCCCTTTTAATCGTTATTCAATACCAATAAGTTCAGTTCATTGCTTGAACTTATTGCCATATATAGCGTATTTATGTTGCCCGACGCTAGCTTTATCTCTGAATCAACAGTTTATTTGCTTTTTGATATCCACGTGGTAAGAGGTGACCTTTTGAAGCTCGTTTACCCATGTATTTTTGTAGATCTTCACCTTTTAATTTTAGATGTTGTTGACCTGCAACCACCTGAATTATTTCATCTAAGTTCAGGGTTGTCATGGATAAAATCTGCTCTTTCGCTTCAAGTTGTATCAACTTATTACCTTTACCCTTATTTAAATTTGGCAGTTCTGATAAATCAATAATCAAGAGTCGACCTGCTGAGCTGAGTACAGCCAAATGTGTCATGTTTTGGGCAGATATTAACGGTAGTGCTTTTGACTTTTCAGGTACCGACAAGAAGCTTTTTCCTGCCTTGGCATTGGTATCTAGCTGTTTGACTTGAGTTTTAAAGCCATAACCTGATGAGCTAGCAGCAATAAGTTCTGACTCGTCATCATCTAAATAGACCTGAATAAATGCGACTCCACTTGCAGGAGCAAGCTTCGAACTTAATGGCTCTCCTAAACCTCTTGCTGATGGCAAACTGCTAATAGGCAAGGCATAACTACGCCCTGTCTCATCAAGGAAATAAATTCGTTGATTGGTTTTACCCACCGCATGACTTAAATATTGGTCACCAGCACGATAGTTTAAATTCTCTGCATCAACATCCGCACCTTTTGCAGCACGAATCCATCCCGCCTCAGATAAAACTACCGTTACTGCTTCAGCCGGCATTAAATCTTGTTCTCTAATCTGAACAGCTTCAGCACGTGCAACAATTGGAGAACGGCGTTCGTCACCAAACTTTTTCGCGTCTTCTTTGAGTTCACCAATAATCAGATTTTTTAAAGATTCTGGGTTTTCTAATTGTTCACGAATAATCGCTGCTTTTGCTGAGAGTTCATCCTGTTCTTGACGGATTTCCATCTCTTCAAGTTTTGCTAAATGGCGTAACTTGAGTTCTAAAATTGCTTCTGCTTGTATCTCATCAATTTTGAAATGATCCATCAATACAGGTTTAGGCTGATCTTCTTCACGAATAATACGGATAACCGTATCAATATCGAGATAAGCAATTAAAAGGCCTGCCAAAATATGTAGACGTTTTTCAATTCGGTTTAAATGATATTCCAAACGGCGAGTAACCGTTTTTTTACGGATCTCAATCCACTCAAGCAAGATACGTCTAATCGACTTAACCTGAGGACGACCATCCTCACCAATCATGTTTAAATTAACGCGGTAGCTTGATTCTAAATCGGTAGTAGCAAATAAGTGGCTCATCACCGCTTCAGCATCAATACGGTTAGAACGAAGTACAATCACGAGTCGTGTTGGGTTTTCATGATCCGACTCGTCACGCACATCCACCACTAATGGTAGCTTTTTGGCCTGCATTTGGTCGGCAATTTGAGTGATCACCTTAGAACCCGATACTTGATACGGCAATTCGGTAATCACGATTTCATTTTTTTCGATGGTATAAACCGCTCGCATGCGGTAACTACCACGTCCAGTCGTCTGGATTTTGAGTAATTCTTCAGGCGGAGTAATAATTTCAGCTTTGGTTGGTAAATCTGGCGCTGGAATATATTCAGCCAATTTCTCGTCTGATGTTTGCGGATTACGAATTAAGGCAATTGTTCCTTTAATCACTTCACGCAAATTATGTGGCGGAATATCAGTCGCCATACCAACCGCAATACCAGTTGTACCATTCAGCAGAATATTAGGAACTCGTGCTGGCAAAGTAATCGGTTCTTTTAATGAACCATCAAAGTTATCTTGCCATTCACTCGTGCCTTGTCCTAACTCACTTAGTAATAACTCACTGTAGGCAGAAAGTTTTGCCTCGGTATAACGCATCGCAGCAAACGATTTAGGATCATCTGGTGAACCCCAGTTCCCTTGACCTTCAATCAAAGGATAGCGATAACTAAACGGCTGAGCCATCAACACCATGGCTTCATAACATGCCGAATCACCATGCGGATGATATTTACCTAGTACGTCACCTACAGTACGGGCCGATTTTTTTGGCTTACCACTGCTTTTTAAGCCCAACTCGCTCATGGCGTAGACAATACGGCGCTGTACAGGTTTTAAGCCATCACTGATATGTGGCAATGCACGGTCCATAATGACGTACATGGCATAATTCAGGTAAGCCTGTTCAGTAAATTCGGCTACAGAGCGGTTTTCTGTCGCTTGATGCGCAAGGCTGGTCATAGTCAGCTTATCTTCCAAATCAGTCGTTATTTTAAGTGAGTCTTATGCTAAGTGGGCTATGTTACAGACACAAGAGGGACTCTGTCACCTGAGCGTCAAATTATGTCTCATCTCTCTATATTTTTAGTTACTTGCTATAAAGTTAGGCAAACTAGAGACCTATCGACTCTAGTCTTTTACCTTGTGTTTCTTCACCTAATATTAAAATTACAGCTGCAACCAAAAGTAAAACAATAGTAAACATCATAAAAACATGGCTAAACCCATTTTTGGAAACCATCATATGAGTGACGACTATCGGCGCCAAAATTCCACCTAAACGGCCCATTGCCGATGCCCAGCCCGAACCAAAAGCCCGAATGTTGGCTGGATATTGCTCTGGTGTATAGGTATATAACACTCCCCATGCACCCAAATTAAAGAAGGACATAAGACAACCCCAAAACATAATGCTATTTACACTATCGGCTTGTCCAAAGAAATATGCAGATAAGGCACAAAACCCGATAAATGCAGCAAGTGTAATTTTTCTACCCAATCGTTCTACAAACCATGCCGCTGCCAAGTAGCCTGGTAGCTGCGCCAAAATCATAAGCAAAACATATTCAAAAGATTTAACAATGTCATAGCCCTGTTTCACTAATAAACTTGGCAGCCACGTAAAGATACCGTAGTAGGAATACACAATTCCAAACCAGATGAGCCAAAGCATTAAGCTTCTGCGAGCGAATTGACCACTCCAAAGTTGTTTAAAAGAGACTTTTTGTCGCATGGCTACAGGCACGACTTCAATATGGTGAACAATTTGAACGCCTGCTTGAGCTTCTAATTTTTGAACCAATGCATGTGCTTCTTCAACACGTCCACGGTTAATCAGGTAAGGTATGGATTCAGGGAGTTTTTTCCAAATTACTAAAATATAAATCAGTGGGAGGCCACCCATAAGAAATGCAATGTGCCAACCAAATTTAGGAATAATAAAATAAGAAATGAGTGCAGCAACTAACCAGCCCAAACCCCAAAAACTTTCGAGTAGGACGATAAAACGACCACGTACATGGGCAGGTATATATTCACTCACCAATGTCACTGCAACGGGTAACTGTCCACCAAGTCCAAGGCCAACAATAAAACGGAAAATTAATAACCACTTTAAGTCTGGAGCAAAGGCACATAAGGCAGTCGCAATACTATAGATGGCCATGGTAACTGCAAATATTGTCTTGCGGCCAAAGCGGTCTGCTAAAGCTCCTGAGCAAACAGCTCCAATAGCCATTCCTACAAAACCGATACTCACAATCCAACCGCTTTCTGCTGGCGTTAATACCCAGTCTTTAACAAGCGTTGTCATGATAAAAGCAATGATACCGGTGTCCATCGCATCAAACATCCAACCTAAACCAACCACCCACAGTAATGTGTAGTGAAATTTGCCAATTGGAAGATTTTGTATACGTGAAACCAGATCCATAGGAAAACTCTACTGGAAAAATAAGTGAGCAAGACAATATATTTTATTGTTATAGCATGCTCACATCGAATTCTGCATGATTAATGTTCGTCAGTTGAAGAAGCCGATTCTGCATCGTCATCTTTATAAATAAATTTAGGCATTTCTAAGCCAAAATAGATTGCAATCAGACGTAAGGTAAAGCCAAAAATTAAAGTTGAAATAACGGTTAACTCTAGGCTTAATCCTAAATCCTGACAAACCCAGTAACAGATGACTGCCACAAAAGAGATACTCGCATAGAGTTCACGACGGAAAACGAACGGGACATCGTTACATAAAATATCACGTAAAATACCGCCAGATACTCCAGTCAACACCCCAGCTACTGCTGATACGACAAAACCATGCCCCATTTGTAAAGCAATCTGGCAACCAATAATTGTAAAACCAATCAAGCCTAAAGCATCGAGCACCAAAAAGATGTTATGTAAATGACGCATCCATTTGGCAATAATAATTGTGACAAATGCAGCACAGCAGGTCAGAACCAAGTACTCAGGATGTTTTACCCAAGTTAAAGGATAGTGACCAAGCAATACATCTCGCACCGAACCACCACCTAAAGCAGTCACACAGGCAATCAGTACGACACCGAACCAGTCCATACTCCGTCGACCAGCAGACAATGCTCCTGTCATGGCTTCCGCAGTAATCGCAATAATATAAATAACGGTGAGTAACATCGCCCTTTCCCTCAGGCCAAACAGTGGGCGTATTTTAAGATAAACTTACAGAAATTGTGCACAGCATTGCTTAAATTTTTTTCCTGAACCACATATACAAGGTTGTTTCATCGTGACCTTCATATCGACCGTTGGGTCGAGGAAAAACCATTTTTGCTGGTGATAAACAAAATGTGAAACCTCATGATGAATTTGGGCTTTTTGTCTATCATGATAGTGAGCCTTGAACTCAACCTGTGCATGGGTTTTATCTAACTTTTCGTTGGAGTTAACTACATCTAAACCCAACCATTGATTTTGTTTGCTCCACTCTGCGATGGCATCTTTATCTAGTGCTGTTTGCTGACCTAAAGCAGTCGTTTGCACAATATAATCAATTTGCTGTAATGCAAAAGCGCTATAACGTGAACGCATAAGCTGCTCTGCCGTTAGTGCTTTGGCTGTGCCTAAATGTAAAGGCTCACAACATTCTATATAGCTGCCTTTTCCACATGGACAAGTTTGTTGGGTCATTTAGTGCTTCTCAAATAAAAAAATAGCTCAGAGTTGAGCTATTTTATGATGTTTCTAGACTTAAAACGTCATTTAATCTTTTGATTCATCTTGCTCGATAGAAACAATATGAACTTTCTCAATTTTATGACCTTCCATCGTAATCACTTCAAAGCGATAACCGTCTGCCTCAACAGCTTCGCCATTTTCCGGTAAACGGCCTAAATGGAATAACAAGTAGCCCGATAAAGTTGAATACTGTTCACTTTCGTCAACGAGATCACGACCTAATAAAAGTGATACATGGCGAATATCAGTTGAACCTTCAAGCATTAATGAACCATCTGCCAAGCTTTCAGCAGCAGCGTCTAACTCATCTTCATCAGGGAATTCGCCAGCAATTGCTTCTAAGATATCAATTGGTGTTGCGATACCTTCGATGGAACCATATTCATTTAATACGATCGCCATTTGTAAAGGTGCTTGACGCAATTGCTCCATCACCATAAGCACTTGAGCATTTTCATGCACAATCACAGGTTCACGTAGATGCTTTTGGAAATCAATTACACCTGTCTCAATAAAGTTATTTAAAACTTTATGCGTAAGCGCAATACCTTCAATATTATCAAGCTCACCACGTGCAACGATCAAACGAGAATGTGTCATCGACATTAAACGTTCTTTTAAAACTTCAGGTTCATCGTCTAAGTCAATCCACTCAAGTTCAGGGCGTGGAGTCATAACAGATTTTACAGGACGCTCTGATAAACCAAGCACACCTTGTACAAGCACACTGTGATAAGCACCATTTTCTTCGTCAAAAACTTCATCAGCAAAAGCTTGCGTCGCTAATACATCTTCTTTATCAGAAGATTGAGTATCTGAAGAACTACTATTTTTACTGCCTAACATACGTAAAACCGCAGAGGCAGTGCGATAACGCAAGTCTGTAGTGGTAACTAGCTTTTCCTGATTGCGACGCATGCTCTGATTGATAACTTCTACCAAAACCGAGAAGCCAATTGCAGCATATAAATAGCCCTTCGGAATATGGAAACCAAAGCCTTCCACCACCAAAGAGAAACCGATCATCATCAAGAAGCCAAGACACAGAATGACAACTGTTGGATGTTTATTGACGAAGTCCATGAGTGGTTTTGATGCCCACAACATGATTCCGACAGCTATAACAACCGCAACCATCATGACTGACAGCTCTTTCACCATACCTACAGCTGTAATCACACTGTCTAACGAGAATACAGCATCAAGCACAACAATCTGGACAATAACCATCCAGAATGCAGCATGAACAGGATTATCTTCTTTATGAAGTTGTTTCCCTTCCATCCGTTCATGCAATTCCATGGTGCCTTTAAATAATAAGAACACACCACCGAATAACAAAATCAAATCACGACCAGAGAATGGATGATCAAAAATATGGAAGAGTGGCTCAGTCAGTGTCACGACCCAAGCAATCGAGGCTAAGAGTACAAGGCGCATTCCTAATGCGAGTACCAAACCGACTATACGTGCTTTAGCTCGTTGCTCTGGCGGCAATTTCTCAGCCAAAATCGCGATAAAAACGAGGTTATCGATCCCCAATACAATTTCAAGAACGATTAAAGTTGCTAAACCCACCCAAGCAGAGGGATCAGACATCCATTCAAAGATCATTGATCCTGCTCCTGTGTTGTTTGAATTTTATCTTTATTTGGCAACACAACAGGCGCGCCTATACAAAGGGGGGAAAATGTTTTTTTAAGACAAGAAATTAAAACGGAGCGACTACAACCACTACCCATATTTGTTCATATGTTGTTAAACGATTTTTTAGTATAGGCAAGATTTAACATAAATTCATCATTTTTATTTGTACATAACCAGCATTCACCAAACCCATACAAAACATGAATCTTTCTTATAAATCTGCTTATAAAGTTGTCATATCTTTTGCTTACTGTAGACAAGAAATATGAACGTGATAAGGTAAAAATAAAACAATGAATAGCGTATTAACAATGGCAGTAAATGATTCACCAATAACAGCTGTAAAAACAAAACAACCTCTTATTGCATTATATTGTGGTTCACGTGCAGGAAATAACCCAATCTACCGAGAAAAAGCAATTGAACTTGCTCATGGAATCGCTGAACAAGGCTTTGGATTAGTCTATGGCGGTGCCAGTATCGGTTTAATGGGACAAGTCGCAGAGAGCGTTCTTGCAAACGGCGGAGAAGCTGTGGGTGTGATCCCTGAATTTATGCTTGATTATGAAGTCGCACATGCAGGCCTAACTGAATTACATGTCGTAGAAACCATGCATGAACGTAAAGCCATGATGGCAGAACGTGCAAGTGCATTTATTGCGTTGCCGGGTGGTTTAGGAACATTTGAAGAAATATTGGAAATAGCCACTTGGGGCCAACTCAACCAACATCAAAAGCCCATGATTTTATATAACGTAAATGACTTTTATAACGCACTTATTGCCCAATTAGACCATGCAGTTCAAGAAGGTTTCCTTCCCCTTCAACATCGAGCTAAATTAATTGTATGTGATGATGTTGATCAAATTTATAACGTCATTAAAAACTTAAAAATGCCAAAAAGATTTGTTGTCTAGTTGTCCACCTATTCTATTTAAAAAAGCGGTTCTGCCGCTTTTTTTGTTTTAACTATTTTCACCTCTACCTTCAAAAGAACTCAGATTTAGTAAAGGGGTATTCAACATTGGCTTACTTCTTTTAAATTCAATTTGTTTTACACTAGACCAAAACGTTAATTTTCAAATGTTATGAATGCCACGCCGACTCACCAAGCCTTGCAACCCGAATATCGCTTACTCGTTCTTTTGGTTTCTATTGGCTTTTTTATGCAGGCCTTGGACACAACCATTGTAAATACTGCTATTCCTGCGATGGCTCATCATCTAAATGAAGATCCTTTACGCATGCACAGTGTAGTGGTGGCCTATGTATTATCGGTTGCTGCCTGTATTCCTTTAAGTGGCTGGTTAGCAGACCGCTTTGGTGTTAGAAATATTTTCTTGTCGGCAATCGTAATTTTTACTCTGGCTTCTTTAGGTTGTGGTCTTTCTCAGAGTCTCAATGAGCTGTTATTTTTCCGAGTCATCCAAGGCATAGGCGGCGCCTTACTACTTCCTGTTGGCCGATTATCACTTTTAAAAATTATTCCTCGAACTCAGTTCTTAGCTGCGATGAGCTTAATGAGCCTTGCAGGTTTACTCGGACCTTTGGCTGGTCCAACTTTGGGCGGATGGTTAGTTGAAGTTGCAACTTGGCACTGGATTTTTCTGATTAATATTCCTATGGGCATACTTGGCATATTAATGACACTAAAAGTCATGCCGAATGTAAAAGAACCCTCGGTCAAAACATTTGATTTGGGTGGCTTCATCTTATTAGTCGTGGCCATGATTGGCTGGTCTTTAGGGATTGAACATCTAGCCTCACCTGAATATTCAAAATGGTTTAGTATTTCACTGTTAGTCGTCGGAATAATCGCAACGCTTTGGTATGCCTATCATTCACATACTCATCAAAATGCATTATTTCGTAGCCGACTCTTTAGAAACAAAATTTATGCGATTGGTATTTTAGGTAATTTCTTTGCTCGCTTTGGTGGTAATGCTTTGCCTTTTGTTTTACCACTCATGCTACAAGTTGCTTTTGGTTTTGAACCTTTCATTGCTGGTTTAATGATGATTCCATTAGTCTTGGGCTCATTATTTTCAAAGCCAATTGTCAGGCCTATTATTCAAAAAATTGGCTACCGACGTTTTTTACTCATTAACACAACATTAGTTGGGCTATGTATTGCCTCTTTTGCAATCATGACCGTCGATACTCCAACTTGGTTTAGAGCCTTGCACTTTTTCTTGTTTGGCACATTAAATTCACTGCAATTTGTTGGCATGAATACATTAACCTTGAAAGACTTGCCTCAACAAGATGCGAGTAGCGGTAATAGTTTCTTGTCGATGATCATGATGCTATCAATGAGTATTGGTGTTGCACTGGCAGGTACCCTCATTAACGTATTTACCAATTATTATGGCCCAGCTCATGTAACCACTGCATTCCATGTCACTCTCATTTGTCTCGGTTGTATCAATGTCATTACTGCATTTATTTTCTGGCAAATTCCAAAGGATACGTCTGTATAAGCGGTTGCATTTTTAGCATGGTTTCTCACTCGCGAATCACGCTATGATGTCGACTTCAAATTTTAACGAGTTTTGAATGAGCAAACTGGCTAAAACTTTTTTCACATCACGGCACAATACTCTAATCGGAATTGGCTTAGCTTGTGTTATGGGAGTCTTAGCTTATTTTGGCTTGTTCTATCAACAAAAAGCTATTGCGCAGGATTACCCAGTCCAAGGGTTCGATGTTTCTCATCATCAAGGTGATATTAACTGGAAAAAATTATCACCGGAAAAATTCCAATTCGTCTATTTAAAAGCGACCGAAGGCGGCGATTACAAAGATCCAAAATTTCAGGAAAATTGGCTCAAGGCACGTGAACATGGGTTTCATGTAGGCGCTTATCACTTTTATCGTCTATGCCGTGATGGTAAAACGCAAGCAGATAACTTTATTTCGGCTGTACCCAACAAAGCCGATGCCCTTCCTCCTGTTGTCGATCTAGAATATGACGGAAACTGTATTAATGCGCACACCAAAGAACAATTACTTAAAGAAATAGGCATCATGCATGACCGCCTAAAACAGCATTATGGCAAACAGCCTATCTTTTATATTTCCAAAACTTTTTACCACATTGTATTAATAGGAAGTTTCCCTGATACACCGCTTTGGGTCAGAGATTACGAAGGGAAACCTGAGCTAAAAGACAAAAGAAAATGGCTCTTTTGGCAGCATAGTAATCAAGGTAAAATTGAAGGCATGACAAAACCAGTAGACTTAAATGTTTATGAGGGTTCAGTCAAAGAATGGCATCATTTTTTACAGCAGCAAGGCATCGTGAAAGCACAATAATATGCGCAAAATCATTCATATCGATATGGATGCCTTCTATGCATCGGTCGAATTACGAGAGCGTCCTGATCTAAAGCATCTTCCCGTCGTTATTTCTTCGCATCACCCGCGAGCTGTGATTGCTGCTGCCTCCTACCCTGCCCGTGAATTTGGTTTGCGTTCTGCCATGTCGATGAGTCAGGCAAGAAAACTATGTCCTCAAGTTGTCATTATTGAACCAAATTTTGAAAAATACCGTACGGTCTCCGCTCAAATTCACTCGATCTTTCAGCAATATACGCTACTTATTGAGCCTTTATCTTTGGATGAAGCTTATTTGGATGTCACTGAAAATTTAAAACAAATTGCGAGTGCAACTGAAGTTGCTATGCACATTCGAGAAGATATTTTTAGATTAACTGGGCTTACTGCATCGGCTGGTGTAGCACCAAATAAGTTTTTGGCAAAAATTGCTTCCGACTGGAACAAACCTAATGGTTTATGTGTAATCAAACCTTCGCAAGTTGCTACTTTTATTCAAGACCTTCCGCTTAAAAAGATTCCAGGCGTGGGTAAAGTCACTCAGGAAAAATTACAACAGCTTCAGCTACATACCTTAGGTGATTTACAGAAAATTGAAGAAGCTGTTTTGGTTCACCACTTTGGTAAATACGGACAACAACTCTATCTATATGCTCAGGGCATTGACCATAGACCCGTTCAAGCTGAAAGAGCTCGCCAACAAATTTCGAAAGAAACAACTTTTGATAGTGATTTTACTTTGGCTCAATGCCAGCCCTATTGGCATGGATTAGCTGAAAAAGTCTGGCAAACACTAGAGAAAAAAAAACTCAATGCACGTGGTGTAAATATCAAACTTAAACTCAAGAATTTTCAGACTCTACAACATAGTAAAAGCTTTAAAAGACCGATCCAGTCGCTACAGGACTTAATCCAAGTTTTATTTTTATTGTTAAATGAAATGCAGATACCCGAACATTTCCAGTTTCGCTTGATTGGTATAGGCGTTTATCAATTACAAACGCAAGCTGATGACTTCCAGCTTAACCTCTGGTAATTGACTACTTTTCACTCAAAAGAGCAACTTTTAAACAAAATAGACTCCCTTTTACTGAAACTTTAGAGTAACCTAATCCACGCATATTCATTACCCATGTATTTGCAACATGCCAAAGCAACCTTTACTTTCGGCATATCGTCCTGTGATTGGCGTGACGACCAAATCCGAATATTGCAGGGCACAAATGTGCCCTTTATCTTATAAAGAATTATAAAAAATTAATATTACAGCATTTCTCTACCGTATCTTCCGTTAAACTAACTCAATAAAATTACAACATATTAATTAGTTAACCATGATGAGTCCTAAACAAATTTTATGTATTGAAGATGAAGCTGCGATTATTCTTCCTCTACGTTATGCGCTTGAACGTGAAGGCTGGAATGTCAGTTGGGCAAATACGGGGACTCAAGCATTACAATATCTTTCAGAACAAGCTTTTGATTTTATTATTTTAGATATCGGTTTACCTGATCTTAACGGCTTTGAAGTCTGCAAACAACTACGCCAAAAATCTCAAACACCTTTATTATTTCTTACGGCACGAGATGATGAAATTGATAGAGTTGTCGGTTTGGAAATTGGCGCAGATGATTATTGTACAAAGCCTTTTAGTGCAAGGGAAATTGTGGCTAGAATTAAAGCCATTTGGCGTAGAATGGAAGTACAAATACAAAGTAATTCAAGTCAAAATCCAATCTCTCAGGCTGCAATAATTGCTCCATGCTCGATATGGTCATGCAAACCACAATCTTTGCAAATTCAATATTTTGGAAAATCATTACAACTGACACGTTATGAATATCGATTATTATTTTTGTTGATTCAACCTCCTGAACAAGTCTTTAGCCGTCAGCAATTAATGGATCATATTTGGGAACATCCTGAGCATAGCTTAGAACGCACAGTCGATACACATATCAAAAGTTTAAGGCAAAAACTAAAACAAATTACCCCTGATAATGATCCTATTCGGACGCATCGAGGGTTCGGATACAGTCTAGTGAAGTTAGGTTAATCAATGTCCATCTTTATCCGCATTTGGTTTTTCTTTAGCTTAGTGGTGGTACTGAGCCTAAGCTTTATTGCTTATACATTAAACCAACAGGTCAAACCAAATGTCCGCCAAGTGGTCGAAGATACACTTGCTGAAAATGCCAATATTATTGCCCAACTGATTGCAGAAGATGTAGCACAAAAACAAGTTAGTACGCCCGAATTTGATCAAAAAATTCAAGCAGCATTATCTCGCCAACTGAATGCTACAATTTGGCAGCATAAAAAAGATGAAATTAATCAACAACTTTATATAACAGATCAGCACGGCATAGTAATCTACGACTCAGAAGATCAAGCCATTGGGCAAGATTATTCAAAATGGAATGATGTTTATTTAACCCTACAAGGTAAGTACGGTGCTCGTTCTACTGCAACCACACCTTATGACCGAAACAGCAGTGTAATGTATATCGCTGCGCCGATTATCTACAAACACCAATTAATAGGTGTGGTCAGTATTGGTAAGCCAAATCAATCCGTGCAACCTTATATTACACGTGCAGAACGTCAACTGATTTATCAAGCGCTGTGGATCGCTGCACTCAGCTTATTACTTGCAAGCATGGTGGCATATTGGTTAAGACACAGTATTGATAAAGTACGTCGTTATGCTCAAGCACTAGCACCTGTCAATCAAGCTCCATTTTTCTATTCTGCAAAAGAGCTGAACCAAGTGACTCAAGCGCTCAGTGAAATGCGAGAGAAACTAGAAGATCGTGCTTATGTCGAAAATTATGTAAATACTCTGACCCATGAATTGAAAAGTCCACTCACAGCGATTCAAGCCAGTGCAGAACTATTACAAGATGATCTACCCTTAGAAGATCAACAACAATTTGCTGCACATATTGTTGAGCAAAGTCATCGCTTGCAATCTCTCATTGAACGAATGCTGTTGCTGACACGCCTAGAGAAGAATCAGCATGTTTTAGAATTCCAAAATGTTGATTTATTAAAACTAATTCGAGATTGTTTGACTCAACAACACAGTATTTTTCAAATTAAACAAATTCAAATAAAGCTGAATCTTCCTGAAGATTGTACAATTTATGCTGATCTATTTTGGCTTAAACAAGCCATCAATAATCTATTAGATAATGCAAGAGACTTTTGTTCTGAGTATGGCCTTATCGCCATTCAACTCAGGAAAAATACCGCCACTGATGGAATTGAAATTCTGTTATTCAATGAAGGTGAAGCCATTCCTGAATATGCCTTAAATCGTGTCTTTGAAACCTATTTTTCATTACCACGTCCGCATAACCAGCAAAGAAGTACAGGTATCGGACTAAGTATCGTGCAGCAGATTATCCAACAGCATCAAGGTCATATCACTATTCAAAATATCCCTGAAAATTATTTGGATTTTTTAAAGCAACACAAATCGGGAGTATTGGTAAAAATTTTACTTCATCAAAACTTCACATAAGCTTCAACTGCAACTCATTTAAAACGCATATCGATTCGAGACACTGGTCATATCAGAATGACAATGGAATCCACTATGCGTAGAAACTTTATCAATCTTAAAATAGGAGCGGTTTTATTCCTAATTTTGATTTTTTATATTGGCCTGTTTTTTATTTCAAACTTGGTAGATGAACGCCAAAGCTATCAACAACAAGTAATTCAAGACATTGCAAAAGAACAAATTCGTCCCCAACAAGTGATCGCACCATATTTAAAAATCCCTTATCAAGTTCAAACCATATGTACTGATGAGCAAAAGAAAACTTACGCTTGTATACAAACATTATTTGTCTCCCTAGGGGCAGAATCAACGGACTGGAAAGCTCAGTTTAAAGTTTCTGATAGCACTTACAAACGCAATATGTATAAAGCAATTAGTTATCAAAATCACATGTTAGGTAAAGGTGTATTTAAAGGCACAATGCTTGAATCACAACGCAACTATCTTTGGGATCAAGCTGAAATCATTTTTCCTATCCAAGATGCTCGCGGTCTAAACGCCAAGCCAACATTTAATATTGATGGAAAAAATTATAAATTTGACTTTTCTGCGCAAAGCCAAGGTCAACATGGCTTTGATCTTCTTCATATCACCAGCAAGCAATATCCTGAACTGATCCTAAAATTGCAAAAAGGTTTTAGCTTTAGTCTGCAATTTGATTTAGAAGGTTTAAGCGAATTTGCCTTTATTCCAACCAGTTACGAGATGACCTATCAAGCTAAAGGCAATTGGGGAGATGTCAAATACGATGGTCAAAGTTTGCCTTTTAAGAAACTGAGCAAAAAACAATTCTTTGAAGCTGACTGGAAAAATATTGCTTTAGGTAAACGTAATTTAGATCGTCTCTCAACCTGTGCAAATAGTCAGTGTTTTTACCAAGCTGTAAATACTCAAAGCAATCTGATCAGTGATGTTGAAGCTGCTTATGCTGCTTCAGATACATCTTCAAACAACATTTCTGGTATTTCAACGCAGTTTTTAGAACCCGTTAATATTTATACCCAAACTGATCGTGCCATCAAATATGGCATTATGGTGATCATTATTACCTTTGGTTGCTTCTTCTTATTTGAAGTTTTGAAAAGTCTTAAAATTCATCCTGTTCAGTACGCTCTGGTGGCTATGGCACAAGGTGTATTCTTTGTTTTGCTTCTATCTATAAGTGAATATTATGCTTTTGGCCTAGCCTACCTCGTTGCGGCAGTTGCATGTATTGGCTTGATTACTTGGTATTTATACTTCGTCGTTCAAGGTTTTAAAGCCGCCATACTCCTCGGTGTTTTGCTCAGTGCTTTATACGGCATGATGTATCTATTACTACAATCCAGCGGCAAGACCTTCCTTTTTGGCTCTATTCTCTCGTTCATACTAATTGCATGTGTCATGTACATCACACGCCATGTTAATTGGTATCAGTCCGAACAACAGCGCATCTAAATCTATCAGACGAAGTTAAATTTTTATATTAAAATTAGGATTTTACGATGTATCAAACGACCAAATCAGCTTTAAATCAACTCAAACAATTGTGTCCAAATCAAAGCTCCGTTGCAGCTTGCTTGAATCAGCTTCGGCGCGCCAAAATCCAATTTTTAAATTTAGGTAATATTATTGTTTGCCCACAATACCGCTCTATTCTTATTTTCAAACAGCGTAAATTAATGGAAATAGAAACTTTTTCAGCCTAATTTAAAGAAATTTACACTGCATTAGAATTGTATCAAGTACAATCTTTTCTATCGTTTTTATATCAGGTAAAACTTATGTCTGTGCAGCGTTTACACGTTACTTCACGCTACTGCGAAGTTGCGATTTCAGGTAATTTGGTACACCTAGCTGGGCAACTCGCCGATGATACAAGCGCAGATGTCACAGGGCAGACTCAACAAACTTTAGATAATATTGACCGTCTATTGGCAGAAGCTGGAACAGATAAAACCCATATCCTTTCTGTCATGATTTTCTTAAAAGATATTGAAAAAGATTATGCAGCTATGAATGCAGTTTGGGATGCATGGATTAGCGAAGGGCACCCACCAGCACGTACATGTGTAGAATCAAAACTCTATGCGCCAGACGTGCTTGTAGAAATGACGGTTGTTGCGGTCCTTCCATAATTTTCATTGATTTTAATCAATAAAAAACTGAGCAATATTGATTAGGATAGTGCTCAGTTTTTTTATGATTTTAGAAGTTTTAATTTCAGCATTTTATTCAAATCTTCTTTAATGAGTCCTAAAATTAAATTGCTATGACATCTGGGTATAGCGTCTAAGACTTCACAAAAGCGTTTGACATTCTTTCTAGCTGCGGTGTCGCATGTAAAGTTGCCAACTCTGATTCAGGACTCAATAAATCTCTTCTTAAGTCATGATAATCAGGCACGCCGCTATAATGTAACACACGATAGCCAGCCAGTTGTAATAGACGACGTTCATATTGTTGATGCGCTCGGCGTAAACCATTTTCCCCCAGAACAACGACTACAACCACCTGATAATTTTGATCAAGCACAACAAAATCAGCTGACATATTCTGATATTTACGGCGTGTATGCGCGTATTTTGTAGTTAAAAGTGCATCAAAAGACACATGAGCCAATACTGTAAATTTGGGCAAAACTGTTTGTAGTCTGGTTAAGGTCATTTGCTCATGACTAGTTAAAACTGCACGGCGCTTCAAGGCACTATCATGTTGATGCCTTCGTGACAGACTTTTCACTGCCATAACAACAACCAAAAATAATAATAAGATCGTGATTAAATAATACATGGGCCTAATCCTTTAAGTTTTTTATAATGATTTTGCTAGATCACACTTTGTTTTAATTGATAACGACACAGCCGTTTTTTAAAAGGTTCACTTAGTAATTTCACTTGTAGTTATCAAGCTTGGCTTAAATTTAGCCACCCTCACATTATTTATAATCATAGAATCAATAACAATCAAGTGCAGCTCGTCAGATTTTGACTATTTATCATTATTCGTTACGTTTTTTGTACTTTAAATCCTAAAAAATCTCATTATACGATTTAAATAGAGTCATAAAAAACAAAACAGGCTCTATTTAAGAGCCTGTTTTATCATTATCCACGAACTTTAGATTTAGGTTTACTTTTCCCGCCAAACGGTCTTTTTTCTCCTGTTTCACGAGGAGGTAAACCATTATGTTGCGTTAGAACCTGTCCTTTTTGTGGACGCTTCTGATTCGAATGATTATTCGTTTGCTGATTATTACGTTTAACCGAATCACCTGCTGTAGACGAATTTTTCTTACGAGCAGACTTATATTCCCCTTCTGTGCCTTTTGGCTGATAAGTCGGAATTAAATGCTGCTTCGAATTACCAATTAAATCTGCGCGACCCATCTCTTTTAGGGCCTCACGAAGTAATGGCCAGTTGTTTGGATCATGATAACGCAAGAATGCTTTATGCAGACGACGGCGTTTTTCACCTTTTACAATATCAACTTTTTCAGTATAGCGAGCGACTTTAGCAAGCGGGTTTTTGCCCGAATAATACATGGTTGTTGCAGTTGCCATTGGCGAGGGATAGAACGTCTGTACTTGATCGGCACGGAAACCATTCTTTTTCAACCAAATTGCAAGGTGCATCATGTCATAATCTGAAGTACCCGGATGCGCAGCAATAAAGTAAGGAATTAAATATTGCTCTTTTCCTGCTTCTTTACTAAAACGGTCAAACATTTGTTTGAAACGATCATACGTACCAATACCCGGTTTCATCATCTTAGATAACGGACCTTGTTCGGTATGTTCAGGAGCAATTTTTAAATAACCACCAACATGGTGTTGTACTAGTTCTTTTACATATTCAGGGTTGAGTACCGCAAGGTCATAACGTAAACCAGAACCAATCAGAATTTTCTTCACACCTTTAATAGCGCGCGCTTTACGGTAAAGCTGTACTAAAGGTGCATGATCCGTATGCAAGTTTTGACAAACACCCGGATAAACACAAGAAGGTTTACGACAGTTCTTCTCAATTTCAGGATCTTTACAGTGCAAACGGTACATGTTTGCTGTTGGGCCACCTAAATCTGAAATAATACCGGTGAAGTTTGGTGCCGTATCACGGATTTTTTCAATCTCACGTAAGATCGAATCTTCCGAACGGTTTTGAATAATACGCCCTTCATGTTCTGTAATTGAACAGAATGTACAGCCGCCAAAACAGCCACGCATAATGTTGACCGAGAATTTGATCATATCAAATGCAGGGAAACGAGCATCACCATAAGTAGGATGTGGCAAACGTGCATATGGAAGATCAAACACATAGTCCATTTCCTCTGTAGTTAGAGGAATTGGAGGCGGGTTAATCCACACATCTCGTTCACCATGGCGTTGAACGAGTGCACGAGCATTACCCGGATTAGTTTCAAGGTGCAAAATACGGTTTGCATGCGCATAAAGCACTTGATCATTTGCCACTTCTTCAAAAGAAGGCAAGCGAATAACCGCCAACTCTCGTGGTGGTAATTTGTGTTTAATTGCTTTTGATGGTGCTGGCTTTAATTGAACGATTTGAGTGTCGTCATCGAGTTTGTCGCCTTCACGCACAATCGGGTTTGCAACAATCTCTTTTTGGAAGTTTTGATACTGAGCTAAAGAGTTACCCTTTTCTTTTTCAACCTCACAGCCGTCAATATCTTCTGTCATGACATATGGGTTAATAATTGGATCAACACGCCCAACCGTATCTACATCATTACTCGCAACTTCAACAAACTTTGCTTTTGATGCTTTATTATGTTTATTAATAATAAATGCAGTACCACGAACATCTGTAATCTCGTGGATTTTCTCACCTTTAGCCAAACGATGCATTACATCAATAATGGCACGCTCACCATTACCGTACATGAGCAAATCGGCTTTTGAGTCCATCAAAATCGAACGACGGACTTTATCTGACCAATAATCGTAGTGTGCGATACGGCGTAAACTGCCTTCAATACCACCCAATAACACAGGTACATCAGGGAATGCTTCTCGACACCGTTGGCAATAAACTGTTGCTGCGCGGTCAGGACGTTTATTCGGTTCATTGTTTGGAGAATATGCATCATCAGAACGGATTTTACGATCTGCCGTATAACGGTTAATCATCGAATCCATATTACCTGCGGTTACACCCCAAGCAATCGTTGGCTTACCTAAAACGCGGAAGCTTTCAACATTGGTCCAGTCTGGCTGCGCAATAATTCCGACACGGAAACCTTGTGCTTCAAGTACACGTCCAATCACACCCGATACAAACGATGGATGGTCGATATAAGCATCGCCACAAACCAAAATAAAGTCACATGCATCCCAGCCGAGTTGGTCCATTTCTTCTCGTGACATCAGCAAAAATGGTGCGGGTTCAAAACACGACGCCCAATATTTGTCGTAATCAAACAGCGCTTTGGGCGCAGTCTGCATGGTGTAGGCAGTAGACATGGCTTGCGAATCTCGGCTAGCAGATGGAGGAGAGACATCTAAAGATGAAAGCCGATCATTTTAACATGAATTCCATTCATTTTCCCTGTTTATAAAACATGCGAAAACAACAATATAGAAATTAATTTGATTAAACTTTACTCAATATTTTATTCTTAGAATAAATACGGCGGAACAAAATCCGCCGCAGTTTTAATTTTTATTTATAGAGCTTAAAACAAAGCTTTTGGCAAACGAATCTGAATAATCTCGTTATCGTCAGCCAGTTTTGCGTTACGTCCTGTCGAACCAGGGAAGTTATTATCATTGAAAACCGTCAGCGTGGTGCCATTTTCAATAATTACATCTTCAATGGTTTCAAATGGAAAAGCAAAAACCTGTCCCGTACCAATATCCCCTGCTCTAGCTGTGCTATACAGCATATTCGGGTTTGCAATTTTAATTAAATCAACCAAATCTTCACGGCTGACTAGCTGGCCTGACTCATTTAATTTGATACGAATTAATTTTTTATATCCGCCTAAATTATTCTGTGTTGCATCACGTTCAATAATAATGCCTTCTTTATCATTAAAGAGTTGGAAGTCACCAATATTGGTTGCCTTACTGTCTAACTGGAACCAATAATATTTCCCTGTATACGCTTTTTTCTTCAGGTCGAATTGCGAAATCAGCAACTGTCTTTCTGTTTCCCGAATTGATTTAATTGGCTTTTCTATAAGAGGGTAAAGATACTGCCCATCTGGCGAAATCGCCATTCCTTCAAAACCACCACTTTGTTGAACTAGAGGTTCTACAAAATTAATTTGTGCTTTATTAAACTGATTTTGTGGTGAACGTAATTCTTGAGTGGGATTTAACGGATTTGGCAGAGCAATCGGCGCATCTAATAACACGCCATCTGCTGAAAAATGAAGTAAATAAGGTCCAAACTCATCTCCAATCCAATAAGTCCCATCACTAGTGCGTTGCATTGACTCTGGATCAAAATCAGCGCCCGTTAATAAACGCTCAGCTGTATCACCATTGACGATATTAAATGGAATTAATTTATTCGGATCACGCAGTTGGATAAAGCTTTGTACAGTAACTTGGCTCGTGCCTTTAGCTTTAGTTTTGAAATCAGGCTTTATTTTATAAATACGAAGTAAAAAGTCTGCTGAATTATCTTGAGTTCCAAAACCATTATCGGCCATTGCCATATAACTGCCATCTTCATTTTTTAATGCAGCAGAAAACCCCTGTACAGGCTGACCTTTAAATGGAGGATAAATTCCATTTGCACCTTTTACATAGGCACCAGAGTCTGGACCAGCAGCATAAGTTTCTACAGGTAACTTAGCAAAAGAAATTAAGGTTGGTTCAGTAACGTTTTCAGAGGGTGAAGTTTGTTCTTGGTCGTTATCATCATTACATGCTGCCAATCCTAAACTGGCGCAGCATAATAATACCGCTAATGTTTTTTTGCTCATGGTTTTATACAGTTGGTAAAAAATTAAGCAAATTTAATCAAGCTTATATGAAGTTTTTACTTCAAAAAGATGAAATCTTTATGGCGAAAATATGACAAGACTAACTATTTAATACAACCTCAAAAATTCGACCTCTTCGCTAAGAACTGATTAAAGTTTTGTTGGCTGATATTCTCCAGCAATTGCTGCTTTTAAAAATTTTTGGAAAGTTGGACATTCCATATGATTTTCAGCAGGACATACAGCAGCATGTTCTAATCCTTGGCTGATAAAATGCAATCGTTTTGCCATTTGCTCTAATTGTTCAGCTTTATCTTTTAATTTTTGCCGATCAAGTTCAGGCTTACCATCTTGTCCAAACATTGCAGCAATCTCATTTAAAGAAAAACCCGCAGCACGACCTAAAGAGATTAATGCCAATTGATCAATGACCTGCTTGCCATATTGTCGACGTAAGCCTTGCCGCCCTATCGATTTAATTAATCCCTTCTCTTCATAAAAACGTAGTGTAGCCGTTGTGACTTTTGCCTTTTTAGCAACTTCACCAATATCCATAATAACCTCTTGACTTCAAGTAAACTTGAACTTGCACAATAAATTTATCACGTTTCATACGTATAAAAGCAAGGTGTAAAAATGAATACCTCTACATTGTTTTTTCAAGCTTTATATCTTGGTATTGGGGCCACTATATTTATGGATATTTGGCTATTAATATTAAAGATATTCAAAATTCCGACCTTAAATTTTGCCTTCCTCGGCCGCTGGGTTGGTTGGATATTTCAAGGGAAACTCATCCATCAATCTATTGCAAAAAGCTCTCGAATTAAGGGTGAATATTTATTGGGCTGGGTTGCTCACTATAGTGTTGGGATTATCTTTGCATTGAGTTTTCTTTTCATTATTGGTTCAACTTGGCTTAGCCAACCTCAGTTTTATTCAGCACTTCTATTTGGTGTAGTCACCGTCCTCATTCCATTTTTTATTATGCAACCTGCGATGGGTAGTGGCTTTGCTTCATCAAAAAAACCTCATCCTTTTTTAAACTGTCTAAAAAGTTTGATGAACCATAGTGTTTTTGGTTGTGGCTTATATCTCACTGCAAAACTATTTCAAATTTAAAGAAAAAGGACTGCTCATGAAGACTGTTGCCATCATTTACCATAGCCGCCAAGGTCACACCCAATTTATTGCTCAGCAAATTCAAACTGGTATTTTGAGCCATAAAAATATGAAAGCAGATTTACTCAATACTGAATATATTATCAACAGCCCAGAAATTCTCATCCAATATGACGGCTTAATTTGGGGATCCCCCACTTATTTAGGTGGTGTGTCTTCGAAGTTAAAACAACTCATGGACGCAACTGGTCCATTATGGAAAAAACAAAGTTTTAAAGGAAAATTAGCGGCTGGATTTACCGTTTCATCTCTTCCTGCTGGTGATAAACAATCCACGCTAATTTCGATTTTCACCTTTTGTATGCAACACGGCATGTTATGGGTCGGTAATCCAATCATGCCTGAACAGCACCAAGGCATTCCTTATACGCAAGCAGCCAATCGTCTCGGTTCATGGTCAGGCTTAATGGCTCAGACTGAACATGGCAGTAATGCAGATGGTTTTGATGAAGGAGATATTAAAACTGCTCAACAATTTGGAGAAAATTTTGCATTGACCTTAAATGCTTATCAAGGAATATAAGGCCATGAAAGCACAGAAACTTTTATTCCTCTTAATTTTATCAGGAATGATGTCTTTTATAGTTTTCAGGTATTTCAACTTTCAAGGCTGTAGGGCTAAATCATCACTTCGTTTCATTATGGGTATCAGCTTGGATTATTGCATGGATATTAGCTTTTCCAAGTGTATTGATTTGTGCTCCTATAGCCCAGAAATTAGTCGACATCATATTTAAGAAAGTTGAAAAAATACGCCTGTAAGTTAAAACGTACAAAAATTGCGGTGATTTGCGGATATTCGGCTTTAGTGTTTTTTCATAGTATATAAATCATAGAGAGACAGGATGTCTCATTGAAGAAGAATAAGAACGCAGGAAGCGGTAGTTGACAGGAGTTAGCTACATAAAGCTGAATACGATGAAACCTCGACAGGATGTCGGGGTTTTTTCATTTCAATTATACAAAACTCTTACTTTATGGATGCGCTGAGCAACAGAACTTATATTGATCCGATAAGTACGGCTGAATACCATCATTTCATTTGAAATTTGATTATTGGTTTTGTATTTTGCTTACCTCATCTTTAGCTCAAGATCATTTTGAGCCATCAGAATTACACCGCTTTAGCCTCAAATTTTTTATTATTGTATTGATGACAATAATGACAGGGTGTACAAGCTTAGGACCTAACAGTGGCTCATTTTCTTGGCGCTCCAATAAACTCTCGTCTGGCTTACAAAAAGCTTATTCTGTTCCAGCGAGTACAGCCAATCGGCTATCTCCAATGATTATTCAAAGTGCTGACCAATATAATGTCCCCCCTCTTTTACTCGCAGCAGTCATCAGGCAAGAGTCTAGTTACAATAGTAATGCTCGCTCTCCTACTGGTGCTGTCGGTTTAACTCAAATTATTCCGAGTTATTGGCAACAAACTTGTGCTGGGAATTTGTATGATGAAACTACTAATATTCAATGTGGTGCTTATATCTTAAATCACTATTATCAGTCAGCTGATAGTTGGTTCAAGGCAACAGCTTATTATAATGTGGGACCAACTGGATATGAGCGAAGCTTCTGGACACGACACAAAGCAAAAAAATATGCTCGATCTGTGAAACGTCATCAGAAAACTTTAAAAAGTGCATTATAAATTCAGATCAAATAAAAAAAGCCCATCTATTAATGGGCTTTTTTACATAGTTAATTTTATTCGTCAAATAAACCTTCAAATAAAACAGAAGATAAATAACGTTCTCCGCTATCAGGAAGAATAACAACTATTGTTTTACCAGCATTTTCAGGACGCTCTGCAATTTTAGCTGCAGCAGCCAAGGCAGCTCCACTTGAGATACCTACCAAAATACCTTCTTGAGTTGCACAGTTTCTCGCCCATTGAATTGCTTCTCCACTACTCACTGGTAAGACTTCATCAACCAAATCCAAATCAAGATTTTTTGGAATAAAGTTTGCACCAATCCCCTGAATTTTATGAGGTGCAGGCGTAATACTTTCACCATTTTTAGTTTGAGTAATAATTGGAGACTCAGCAGGTTCAACTGCTACTGAGTACAATGGCTTATTTTGGACCTGTTCAAAATAACGAGAAATACCCGTTATCGTACCTCCAGTACCTACGCCAGCAACTAAAATATCAATCTGCCCACCTGTTGCTTGCCAAATTTCTGGGCCAGTTGTGTCCACATGAATTTGTGGATTGGCTGGATTTTCAAATTGTTGTGGCAAAAAATAAACATCTGGCTGTTCAGTTGCTAATCGTACCGCTTCATCAACCGCCCCTTTCATCCCTTTCGCCGGTTCAGTTAGAACTAAATTAGCACCTAAAGCTTTTAACACTTTTCTACGTTCAAGACTCATGCTGGCTGGCATAGTCAAAGTAATTGCATAACCCTTCGCTGCCGCAACAAAAGCCAATGCAATCCCTGTATTACCACTAGTTGGTTCAACTATATGCATGCCTTCTTTCAACACACCTCTTTTTTCTGCATCTGCAATAAGTGCAGCCCCAATACGGCATTTCACAGAAAAGGCAGGATTACGACTTTCTACTTTCGCTAATACAGTTGCACCAGTTTTAATTAAACGGTTGATGCGAACTAAAGGAGTATTACCAATAGCTTCTGCATTATTTGTATAAACTGCAATACCTAAATTATTGGGTGTTGGGAATTGTTGATCGGTAGACATGTTATATCCTTATTAGACTTGATATGAATTTCTTCCATTATAATCATATAAAGAATTGACGATACAAATTCCCCTAATAAAAAAACACCCCCATTCGTTAGAACGGGGGTGTTTAGAATAATGAGCTGGCGATGACTTACTCTCACATGGGTAACCCCACACTACCATCA